>NZ_BAABRT010000005.1:0-183491 GCF_039545115.1 Microbulbifer aestuariivivens
GGAACAGGTCTTCCGCATCCGGGACGGAATCGTAATCGGTATCGAATTTATGTGGGTGAGTGCCAGCGGCGAATTCCTGCCAATTCAGTAGTCTGTCGTCATCCAGATCCATACCCGCGTCGCGGGGGTCGCTGTCATAGAGCCCGAAACGCTCTTCCCACTCGCGAGGCATGGTGTCGCGATCATCGTCACGGGTATAGCGGGCATCCAGTGGGTAGCGATCGAAGGCATCCCGCTCACCATCATGATCACTGTCGCGGTTGTGGGGGTCGGTCCCGAGCTGGTACTCCTCAAGATTGGTGAGCTCGTCTCCATCTTCATCGCCATAGGCATCAGCGGGGTCGTAGTCGCGGAAACCATGCTCTGCCTCATATCCCTCCGGCATGCCATCACCGTCCTCGTCGAAGCGGTAGCGACTGTCCAGCGGCGCAATATCCACGCCGTCGATCACACCGTCGCCATCGGTATCCACCACAGAAGGATTGGTGCCGGCGAGGTATTCCTGCAGGTTACTGAGGCCGTCGCTGTCACTGTCCCGTTGGCCATCGGATGGATCGGTAACTGAAAACTGGGGATGTGACTCCTCATAGGCATCCGGTAAACCGTCTCTGTCAAGGTCGTAGCGGTAGCGGCTATCCAACGGGGCAACATCCTCAACGTCGAGCACACCGTCGTGATCCGAGTCGTGATTAAGGGGATTGGTGCCGGCGTGGTATTCCTGCAAATTGGTGAGAAAGTCCTGATCGAAATTCTGCTCTGCATCGGTGGGGTTGTGGTCATCTAAACCGTAGAGGGACTCGAAGCTCAGCGGCATACCATCGCGGTCTTCATCGATGGCGCGGGTCCGGTCAAGTGGCCACAGGTCTTCCCCATCCGGTACGGAATCGCGATCAGAGTCGAACCTATCCGGGCGGGTGCCGGCAGCGAATTCTTGCCAATTCAGCAGTCCATCGCCGTCTAGATCCTCAGTTGCGTCTTTATGCTCCCACTCAGAAAGCCCGAAACGCTGCTCCCATTCGCGGGGCATGGTGTCGTGGTCATCGTCGCGGGTATAGCGCCCATCCAGCGGGTAGCGATCGATGGCATCACGCTCACCATCATGATCACTGTCGGGGTTGCGGGGGGCGGTCCCGAGCTGGTACTCCTCAAGATTGGTGAGCTCGTCTCCATCTTCATCGCCATAGGCATCAGCGGGGTCGTAGTCGCGGAAACCCTGCTCTGCCTCGTACCCGTCCGGCATGCCATCACCGTCCTCGTCGCGGCGGTAGCGGCTGTCCAGCGGCGCAATGTCCTCACCGTCAGGCACGCCGTCGTGATCCGAGTCCTCCATCAGGGGATTGGTGCCGGCGAGGAATTCCGACAGGTTGCTGAGCCCGTCGCTGTCGCTGTCTTCCAGGGCATCCAAGGGATCGATAGGGGAAAGTGGGTAGTGCGCTTCCTCGTAGGCATCCGGTAAGCCGTCGCTGTCCTCGTCGAAGCGGTAGCGGCTGTCCAGCGGTGCAACGTCTATTTCGTCGGTCACACCGTCGTTGTCCGAGTCCTCCTTGAGGGGATTGGTGCCTGCGAGGTATTCCTGAAGGTTGGTGAGGTTGTCGCCATCGAAATCCAACTCCGCATCGTTGGGATCGTGGTCATGGAAACCATAGAGGAGCTCGAAGGTCAGCGACATACCGTCGCGGTCGTCATCGAAGGCGCGGGTCCGGTCAAGTGGCCACAGGTCTTCCCCATCCGGTACAGAATCGCGATCAGAGTCGAACCTATCCGGGCGGGTGCCGGCAGCGAATTCCTGCCAATTCAGCAGTCCGTCGTCATCCAGATCGTTACCAGCGTCGCGGGGATCGTTGTCATATAGCCCGAAACGCTGCTCCCATTCGCGGGGCATGGTGTCGCGGTCATCGTCACGGGTATAGCGCCCATCCAACGGGTAGCGATCGAGGGCATCCCACTCCCCATCATGATCGCTGTCGCGGTTGCGGGGGTCGGTTCCGAGCTGGTACTCCGCAAGGTTGGTGAGCTCGTCTCCATCTTCATCGCCATAGGCATCAGCGGGGTCATAGCCGCGGAAACCATGCTCTGCCTCATACCCGTCCGGCATGCCATCACCGTCCTGGTCGAAGCGGTAGCGGCTGTCCAGTGGCGCAATATCCACACCGTCAGGCACTCCGTCGTTATCCGAGTCCTCCATCAGGGGATTGGTGCCGGCGATGAATTCCTGCAGGTTGGTGAGACCGTCGCCGTCACTGTCCCGTTGGCCATCGGAGGGATCGGTAACTGAAAACTGGGGATGTGACGCCTCATAGGCATCCGGTAAGCCGTCGCCGTCATGGTCGTAGCGGTAGCGGCTATCCAGCGGGGCAACGTCCTTAGCGTCAAGCACACCGTCGTTATCCGAGTCATCCTTGAGGGGATTGGTGCCGGCGAGATATTCCTGCAGGTTGGTGAGGTTGTCGCCATCGAAATCCCACTCTGCATCCCGCGGATCGAGGTCATCGAGACCGTAGCGAGACTCGAAGCTCAGCGGCATGCCGTCGCGGTCATCATCAATGGCGCGGGTCGGATTGAGGGGCCAGAGGTCATGTGCATCTGGCACTTGGTCGCCGTCACTGTCGGGGTTACGAGGGTCGGTCCCGAGCTGGTACTCCTCAAGATTGGTGAGCTCATCTCCATCTTGATCGCCATAGGCATCAGCGGGGTCGTAGTCGCGGAAACCATACTTTTCCTCGTACCCGTCCGGCATGCCATCGCCATCGGTATCGGTATCGGTATCGGTGGCGGGGCTGTTGGTTGGACCTCGGGGGAATGGGTCTTCTCCATCCGGCAAGGAATCACCATCGGAATCGAGCATGTCTGGCCGGGTGCCGGCAGTGAACTCCTGCCAGTTGGGGAGGCCATCCTTGTCTAGATCCATACTGGCGTCATAAGGATCGCTGTCAGAGAGGCCGAAACGCTCTTCCCACTCATAGGGCATGGTGTCGCGGTCATCGTCACGGGTGTAGCGCTCATCCGTGGGATAGAGATCATAGGCGTCCAGCACTTGGTCGAAGTCACTGTCCGGGTTGCCGGGGTCGGTTCCGAGCTGGTATTCCTGCAGGTTAGTGATTCCATCACCGTCCTGATCGCCATGGGCGTCGGCGGCATCGAACTCATGGAAATTATTTTTTGCCTCGTAGCTGTCCGGCATGCCATCACCGTCCGCATCGAGGCGGTAGCGGCTGTCTAGCGGCGCAATATCCGCACCGTCGGTCACACCGTCGTTATCTGAGTCCGCAATAAAGGGGTTGGTACCGGCGAGGTATTCCTGCAGGTTACTGAGGCCATCGCCATCAGCGTCGCCATTGGCGTCGGAGACATCGGTTGTGGCCGATCCAGAGTAAGTTTCTTCATACGCGTCCGGCAAGCCGTCGCTGTCGCTATCAAAACGGTAGCGGCCATCCAGTGGTGCAACGTCTATATCGTCGGTCACCCCGTCGTTGTCCGAGTCTCCTTTAAGGGGGTTGGTGCCGGCGAGGTATTCCTGCAGGTTGGTGAGGTTGTCTCCATCCTGGTCCAGCTTCGCATCGCCATGATATTGGTCGTCTAAGCCGAAGACTGACTCGAACCACAGCGGCATGCCGTCGCGGTCGTCGTCGAGGGCGCGGGTGCGGTCGAGGGGCCACAGATCTTCGTTGTCCGGCACGAAATCGTGGTCGGAATCGGGCATGTCTGGCCGGGTGCCGAGTGTAAATTCGAGCAAATTGGCGACGTTGTCGCCATCAAGGTCCAAAGCGGCATCCAAGCCTTCTTTATCGTTAAGGCCAACCAGCTGCTCCCACTCATGCGGCATACCGTCGCTATCGTGATCGCTGGTATAGCGGGGGTCGGTTGGCCAGAGGTCATCGCCGTCGAGCACGCTGTCGCCATCGGTGTCGGGGGTCTGCGGGGAGGCGCCGGAGCGAAACTCCTCAATATTGCTTAGGCCGTCGTCATCAGGGTCTTTCTTTGCGTCTTTAGAGTCAGCGGCCAGGCCATGGTTTTGCTCCCATTTGTCAGGCATACCATCGCCATCGGTATCATGGGAGTAGCGGGGGTCGGTGGGCCAGAGATCATCGCGGTCGAGTACCTTGTCGCCGTCGGAGTCGGGGTTCTGCGGGAAGGTACCGGCGCGAAACTCAAGAATATTGTCGAGTTCGTCCTGATCTGGATCTTCCTTGTATTCATATGAGTAGGGGTCCAGGCCGTTGATTTGTTCCCAGTAGTCAGGCATCCGGTCGCCATCGCTGTCGAGGGAATAGCGTGGATCTGTGGGGGAGGGATCTTTTCCGTCAAGCACCTTGTCGCCGTCGGAGTCGGGGTTCTGCGGGAAGGTGCCGGCGCGAAACTCTTGGCTATTACTTAGCCCGTCCTGATCCGGGTCTTCCTTGTAGTCGTTGGAGTAGGGGTCCAGGCCGTTGTTTTGTTCCCAGTAGTCGGGCATCCCATCGCCGTCGCTATCCTTTTCATTTTGGGCGAACGTGAAATTACTCAGGGAGAGTACAAGCAAGGAATACCCGAGCCGGCGGGCGTAAATCCTGAAACGAGTCGACGATGAATTCCCCATGAAATTATTGTCTCCATACGCGGGGTTATAGTAGCCGGCGATACCTTCCGCTGGCGTAAAAATAGAAATCGATACTTGATAACAACGTCGGGGAATGCAACCCCAAGGTGTAAGTCTGGGAGGGGGGTCACAGCGTATTTGCTGGACTGTTGGGATTTAACTGGCGGGCGATAAAAACAACACGCAAATGGTTCCCGATAAAACGCATCAACACTATTTTTTGGACTGCGTGAGCGGGTGTGACGATACCTGCCTTATGGAAGAGGCATTAATGAAGAGGCCAGATAAGGAGGACACAGATAGAAAGAGCAACACCTTGCGGGCGCTGAAAAAAAGAGCGATTTTTAAGGGTTGTACCACTTAGGCGTAGACGCCGCACGAGTTTTAAAACCACGCTAATACATGGGGGCTAAGCAGAGCATGATGTGTTCCCGCTTTTGAAACTCCAGGGGAAAAAGGCCACGCAGGTTGCCCACTCTGATGATTTTATTTATTGCGGGTCAAAGCCCTGAGTTTCGGTCGGGCCTTGGAGCAAGCTATATATGAAGATCCAACTAAAAGATGGAAAGATGGAAAGATGGAAAGATGGAAAGAGGCAGAAGAGGCAGAGAAAAGACCGGGAGAAGGAGGCAGTTGGAAATCCGTTTTACCCTTTTGTGAGTGTTGGGGTTTCGGAGCTATATAGCCTGGACTGACGTTGTCAGTTGCTGCTCAAATCCGGGGGGCTGTCGATGGGTGCCGGAGAAGGCCATATAAAAGAAAGGCCACCCAATGGGTGGCCTTTCTTTTATATGGCCCGCCCCAGAGGATTCGAACCTCTGACCTTCGCCTCCGGAGGGCGACGCTCTATCCAGCTGAGCTAGGGGCGGATCTCGTATGGCCCTGAGGGCGGCGAGGACGCGGATTATACAGAAGGGGTGGGGGCGGGCAAAGTGCTTGTGGGGCAATTCCTTTGGCATCGCCCTTCGCAGCGGCGGGCACAATGCTTATAATGCGCGGCTGGTGCAAATGTGCGGCAGAACGCCGGAAGTCTACGGGCTGCGATGACGGCCTCTAGGGGGAGAGAAATGAAGAGTATGGTAGGTATCGTGGCGGCCCTGGCTCTGGGTGCTGCAGTAGCGGTGGCGCAGTCCGTGGATGAGCAGATTGCCGAGCGCCTGACCGCGCCGGACAGTATATGCATGCAGGGTGACGAGTGCGCCGCTGCGGCTCCTGCGGCTGCCGCTTCCGCCGGTGGCGCCCGCTCCGGTGAAGAGGTGTACAACGGCTCCTGTGGCACCTGCCACGCGGTGGGCGTTGCCGGTGCGCCGAAGTTCGCCAGTGCGGCTGACTGGTCTCCGCGTGTCGCCAAAGGGGTGGAAACTCTGTATTCCAACGCCATCAACGGCTTCAACGCCATGCCGGCCAAGGGCCTGTGTTCGAACTGCTCCGACGAGGAGATTCAGGCTGCCGTGGACTACATGGTGGAAAGCGCTCAGTAAGGGCCGTTAGCTATACAGGCGCCGAGTAAGGGAATGCTTACTCCGCTTGCCAGAAGGCCGCTCAGTGAGCGGCCTTTTTTGTGCCCGCTGGTTTTATTCCCGCTCGGCTGGCCTTTGGGGCACGCCTCGACCGAGTGACAGGGCTTGCCCGGCGCTGCCGGTATTCACGTTGCGACCATGCCTACGACCGCCCGCGCTGCCATCGCCCCCGCCACTGACCCCTCGCCCCGGCCGATCAGTCGAACATGCTGAGCAGTGAGCCGAGTGTCTCCTCGCCGCGGGCCTGATTCTGCTCCGGGGTGGCCTGGCCGAAGCCCTCGAGGACAATATCCTCCTCCGGCAGCTCGTCGATAAAGCGGCTGGGGGTGGTGTCCTGATTTTCGCCGAACTGTTTGCGCTTGCCCGCCAGGGTCATGGTGAGGGTGCGCTGGGCGCGGGTGATGCCCACGTAGGTGAGGCGGCGCTCCTCTTCGATGTTGTCGTCCTCGATGCTGTTGCGGTGCGGCAGCAGGTTTTCTTCCATGCCGATCATGAACACATGGGGGAATTCCAGACCCTTGGCGGCGTGCAGGGTCATGAGGCTGACCTTGTCGGTGACCTCTTCCTCTTCCTGGCGGTCGAGCATGTCGCGCAGGATCAGCTTGGAGATGGCCTGTTCCAGGCGCACATCCTGCTCCAGCTCGTCGTCGGTGCCCTCCATGGTTTTGTTGAGGCTTTCCAGCAGCCAGTAGACGTTTTCCATGCGCTTTTCCGCCACCTTTTCGCTGCTGGCGTTCTGGCTCAGCCAGCCGGCATAGTCGATGTCATCGAGCATTTCCCGCAGGGCGGCATCGGGGCTGTTGTCGCGGCAGTTGCGCTGCACGCCCTCCATCCACAACACAAAGCGGTTGAGGCGCTCGTAGCCCTGTTCGTTGATGTGCTCGCGGAAGCCCACCTCGGAACAGGCGTTGAACATGGAGACCTCGCGGCCCTTGGCATAGTTGCCCAGCGCTTCCAGGGTGCTGGTGCCGATCTGCCGCCGGGGGGTGTTGATGATGCGCAGGAAGGCGTTGTCATCGTCCGGATTCACCAGCAGGCGCAGGTAGGCCATGACGTCTTTGATCTCGGCGCGGGCGAAAAACGAGGTGCCACCGGACATCTGGTAGGGAATCTGGTGTTCCTGCAGTTTCATTTCGATCAGCCGCGCCTGATGGTTGCCGCGATAGAGCACGGCGAAATCCATGAACTTGGCGCCGCGACGGCTCTTTTGCAGAAAAATCTCGTTGGCGACCCGCTCGGCTTCTTCGGTTTCGTTGGCCACCTTGATCACGCGGATCTCCTCGCCGAGGCCGCGATCGGACCACAGGGCCTTGTCGAACTCGTGCGGGTTGTGGGCGATGAGATGGTTGGCCACCTTGAGGATGCGGCTGGTGGAGCGGTAGTTCTGCTCCAGCTTGATCAGCCGCAGGCTGGGGAAGTCGGTCTTGAGCGCGCTCATGTTTTCCGGCCGTGCGCCGCGCCAGGCATAGATGGACTGGTCGTCGTCGCCCACCACCGTGAGGCCGCCGCGCCCGCCCACCAGCAGTTTCACCAGCAGGTACTGGGAATTGTTTGTGTCCTGGTATTCGTCCACCAGCAGGTAGCGGATTTTCTTGCGCCAGCGCTGCAGCAGCTCGGGATCGGACTCGAACAGCTGCACCGGCAGCAGGATCAGGTCATCGAAGTCCACCGCGTTGTAGGCCTTGAGGGCGTCGCAGTAGCGGGCATAGGCGATGGCGATGGCCTGCTCACCGGCGCTCTGGGCCTGCTCCAGGGCCTGGCGCGGGGTGAGCATGTCGTTTTTCCAGTTGGAGATCTGGTGCTGCACCCGGTCCAGCAGATCGGTATCCAGATCGCCGTCGCGCAGCATCAGCTCCTTGATCAGCGCGCGCGCGTCCTCGGCGTCGAAGATGGAGAAGCCCGGTTTGAAGCCCGCGGCCCGGTGCTCCTTGCGGAGGATATTCAGGCCCAGGTTGTGGAAGGTGGAAACGGTCAGGCCGTGGGCGGCCTTGGAGCGCCGGCCGTCGGCGCCGGACAGCAGCTTGCTGACCCGCTCTTTCATCTCGCGAGCGGCCTTGTTGGTGAAGGTCAGTGCGGCGATATTGCGCGCCGCATAACCGCACTCCTCGATCAGGTAGGCGATCTTGCGGGTGATTACGCTGGTCTTGCCGGAACCGGCGCCGGCCAGTACCAGGCAGGGGCCGTCGATATATTTTACCGCCTCCGCCTGGCGGGGGTTGAGCTTGGTCATGGTAGATATCTGGTCCGCGTCGAGGTCGGGCATTCTACCAGCGCAGCCGGGTTACTTGCGCGACTGAATGGATGGTCCCCCTGATGGAGGCCGACCGATGGTGGCGGCTCCGTTCATATACTTTGGGGCGGCGATTGGCTATAACGGCGGCTGCAGACACAGAGGGGCGCCATGCAGCAAGTGATCAACGGTTACCACCGGGACGGTGAAGGCCACTGGGTGGCGGAGCTGGCCTGTGGGCATTTCCAGCATGTGCGCCACGACCCGCCCTGGCAGAACCGGCCCTGGGTACTCACCGCCGAGGGGCGCGAGGAGCGGCTCGGTGCGAGCCTCGAGTGCAGGAAGTGCGACGCGGGCGCGCCGCCGGATCAAGACTCGCATCAAGACGCGGATCAAAACCAAGAGAGCAGAGACTGATGGCGAGAATTTGGGTGGACGCGGATGCCTGCCCCGTGGCGATCAAGGAAATTCTGTTCCGCGCCGCCGAGCGCACCGGCACGGAAATGACACTGGTGGCCAACCAGCCGGTGCGGGTGCCCCCCTCCCGTTATATCAAGTCCCTGCAGGTGACCTCCGGCTTCGATGTGGCCGACAACGAGATAGTGCAGCGCAGCGGCGACGGCGACCTGATCATCACCAGCGATATTCCGCTGGCCGCAGAGGTCATCGAAAAAGGTGCCGAGGCGCTGAGCCCCCGGGGCGAAAGGCACACCAAGGCCAATATCCGCGCGCGCCTCAATATGCGCGATTTTATGGACACCATGCGCTCCAGCGGTATGCACACCGGCGGGCCGCCGCCGCTGAACCAGGCCGACCGCAAGGCGTTCGCCGACCAGCTGGATCGCTGGCTGGCCAAGCAGAAAAGAGCCGCAGGCGGCTGATGGCGTGCGGCCGGGCTGTTTTGCCCGCCGCATGTCTCGGACGAATAATTATGGGTAAGAGGTACAACCCCGTCATGACAACAAGAAATTTCCTTTTCCTCGCCCTGCTCGCACTGAGTTCCGCAGTGGGCAGCGCCGAAACTGCGCCACAACCCGGGCAATCCGAGCAACCCCAGCTGCCGCAGCTGCGCGCCTATAAGGTGCCCGACAGGTGGCTGCAGCCCCGAGAGCCGCTGCAGATCGCCGAGCATACCTGGCAGATCGGCACTGCCGGTCTCAGCGCCCTGTTGATCAAGACCGACGCCGGCGCCGTGCTGATCGATGGCGGCATGCCGCAGATGGACGACCTGCTGCTGGACAATATGCGCAAGCTGGGGGTGCAGCCCGCGGAGCTGAGACTGATCCTGCACAGCCATGCCCACGCCGATCACGTCGGTTCGCTGGCCGCCATCAAGCGCGCAAGCGGCGCGCAGCTGGTCAGTAACGCCGAGTCCGCGGTACTGCTCGCCCGCGGCGGTGCCAATGACATTCACTTCGGCGATCTGCTCTACCCGACGGTGCACGCCGATCGCATTGTGCAGGATGGCGAGGTGGTGAAACTGGGCAGCCTGAGCCTGCAGGCGCACTTCACCCCCGGGCATACCCCCGGCAGCATGAGCTGGACCTGGAGCGATAATCGCGCGGGCAAGCCGGTGCGGATCGCCTATGTGGACAGCCTCAGTGCGCCCCGTTACCGGCTGCTGGGCAATCCCCGCTACCCGAAGATCGTCGACGATTACCGGGCGGCGTTTGAGCGTGTGGCGCAGCTCCCCTGCGACCTGCTGCTGTCACCCCACCCCCGCCGCAGCGGCTGGAAATACGCGACTGAGGCGGTGCGGGAGCAGGAAGTGAGCTGTGCCGCCTATGCCGACAATGCGCGCAGGAAACTGGACCAGCAGCTCGCCGAGGCCCGCGCCAAGAGTGGTTGAGCTGATCGAGCCCGCCAGCGCGCGGCTGCGGTTGCGCCAGTGGCGAGACAGCGACCGCGCACCGCTGGCAGCCATGAACGCCGACGGGGAGGTGATGGAGTTTTTTCCCGCGGTGCTCACCCGCGCCGACAGCGATGCGGGTTTTGAGCGTCTTGCCGCCCATATCGAACGGCACGGCTGGGGTTTCTGGGCGCTGCGGCGGCGTGTGGATGGCGTTTTTGTCGGCTTTGCCGGCCTGAAGCATGTGTCGGCGGCGCTGCCGTGCGCGCCGGCGGTGGAAATCGGCTGGCGCCTGGCGCGGCGCTATTGGGGCTATGGTTATGCTACCGAAGCGGCGCGGGCGTCACTGGCGGTGGCGTTTGAGCAACTGGACTTGGCCGAAGTGGTGTCTTTCACCGCGCTCACTAATCTGCGCTCGCAGAGGGTGATGGAGCGTCTGGGCATGCAGCGCGAACCACTGACTTTTGACCATCCCCTGCTGCCCGTGGGCAGCCCGCTGCGGCGACACTGCCTGTACCGGTGCCGTGTGAATAAATGGCGCCGCTGAAAAGCGCCTTAGAGAGGCGCGGGCTGCGACTGGATCAGTCCCCGCTTTATTGCAGACAATTACAGGTTGGTGCGAATGTTCACGCAAAAACTGCCCCGGCAATCCCTCGGCTTTTTCCCCACCCCCCTGCACCGGCTGCAGCGCTTGAGCGCGGTACTCGGAGGGCCGCAGCTGTTTATCAAGCGCGACGACCAGAGCGGTCTCGCCTTTGGGGGGAATAAAACCCGCAAGCTGGAATTCATCCTCGCCGACGCCCTGGCGCAGGGCGCCGATGCCATCGTCACCGCCGGTGCCGCGCAGTCCAATCACTGCCGGCAGACCGCCGCCGCCGCGGCGCGCATGGGGCTGGAATGCCACCTGTTGCTGGGCGGCCACGCGCCGCAACAGGCGCAGGGCAATCTGCTGCTGGATCAGCTGTTGGGCTGCCATATCCACTGGACTCCCGGCCACCGCAAGGGCGAGGATCTGAACCAGGTGCTGCGCTATCTGCAAAAGGCGGGTCGCAAACCCTACGTGGCGCCCTACGGCGGCTCCAGTGATCTCGGCGCCCTGGCGTTTGTCGGCGCTCTTGAGGAGCTGCGGGCACAGTGGGCCGACTGTGGCGGCCCCTTCACCCATATCGTGTTCGCGTCCAGCTCCGGCGGCACCCACGCCGGCCTGATGCTGGGGGCGAGGTTGCTGGGCCTGCCGACAAAAATAGTCGGTATCAATATCGACAAGGGCGCCGGCGGCGAGCGTCCTTTCGCGGAGCATATTCTCGACCTGAGCGAACAGGCGGCGACGCGGCTGGGGGTGGCGGAAAGTTTCAGTCGCGGGGATCTGATTCTGGATGACGGCTACCTGGGCGAGGGCTATGGCGTGGTCGGCGATGCGGAACGCGAGGCCATCGGCCTGCTGGCGCGTACCGAGGGGATTTTGCTCGACCCGGTCTACACCGGCCGCGCTATGGCCGGCTTGCTGGGCCTGGTGCGCGGCGGCGCTTTCCAAGCGTCTGACCGGGTGTTGTTCTGGCACACCGGCGGCGCGCCGGCCCTGTTTGCCTATGGCGATCAGCTGGGCCTCGGCGATGCACCCCCGCTGTAGCAAGCGCTCGGAAGAAAGTAAGCAAAAGAGCGCGGTGAAAGAATCCGTGTTAAAGAAAATCCCTCAAAGATAGCGCCTCACCTGCCTTAGGTACCGTCGATACTCCTCGCCAAACTTTCGCTCCAGGTAGCGCTCCTCCCGTCGCACTACACCGGTATGGATCAGCCATAGCAGCAGTGGCAGCAGCAACAGCGCCCAGGCATTGCTGAGCAGCAGGGCGAGTCCCAGATAGATCAGCGTCAGCGCCACATAGAGCGGATTGCGGCTAAAGCGAAAGGGGCCGTCGCTGACGATGGCGCGGGTGGAACCGCCGGGATGGACACAGGTACCGGCCCGGTCCAGGGTGATCTTGCCCCATAGGGCGAGTACTGCACCGGCACTGATCAGCACCGCGCCCGCAACCCAGTGCCAGCTTGATCGTTCCCCCAAACCCAGCGGGAGCTGCCAGTGCAGCCCGGCGGCCAACAACAAAAAGCCGCCATAAATCAGCGGCGGCAGGGCAATGACATTGGCGTGATCCGGCATCCGCTGTTTGTCCGCTTTCATCCCGTCGCTCCTGCAGGCCATGTTGTTGTCAGTATTGTGGTCTTGAACTGTCCGACCCGGCCGGACTGCTCAGGCACCGGCAGCCACAGGGCGCCGGTCCAGGTTGCGATACGCCAGTGCTTCGGCCACCTGCGCGGTGCCGATATGCTCGAGTTGCGCGAGATCGGCGAGGGTGCGGGCGACCCGCAGCACCCGGTGATAGCTGCGTGCGGAGAGCCCCAGCTGTTCCACCGAGGCGCGCAGCATGGCGCGCTCCTGCTGGCCGAGGGCACAGTGTTGTTCCAGTGCGCCTCCGGCGAGCTGCGCATTGACCATACCCTGTCGCGCCAGCTGCCTTTCACGGGCCGCCAGCACACGCCTGCGGACAGTTTCGGAAGGCTCACCGGCGGGGGCATCCTGCAACTCGGCGGCGTTCATTGCCGCAACTTCCACCTGCATATCGATACGGTCCAACAACGGACCGGAGAGCTTGTTGCGGTAGCGGTCGATCTGGTCCGGGGTGCAGCGGCAGCGGGATTCCCCCAGATAGCCGCAGGGGCAGGGATTCATGGCGCCCACCAGCTGAAAGCGCGCCGGGTAGGTGACCTGTGCGCGGGCGCGGGAAATGCGCACCTCGCCGTTTTCCAGCGGTTCCCGCAACAGCTCCAGCGCCTGGCGGGGGAATTCCGGCATCTCGTCGAGAAACAGCACTCCCCGGTGGGCCAGAGAAATTTCCCCCGGGCGCGGATTGCTGCCGCCGCCCACTAGTGAGGTGGGCGAGGCGCTGTGGTGGGGCGCGCGGAATGGCCGCTGGCGCTGGCGCGGCAGCCCGGCACTGGAATAGACCGCCGCCACATCGAGCATTTCCTCTCGCGTCAGCGGCGGCAGTATCCCCGGCAGACGGCTGGCCAGCATGGTTTTGCCGGTGCCGGGCGGGCCGTAAAAGAGCAGATTGTGGTTGCCCGCTGCCGCCACCTCCAGCGCCCGCCGTGCCCGCAGCTGGCCGCGCACATCGGCGAGGTCCGGGTAGTGGTCAGGCGCATGGGCGACGCTGGCCTCGGCAATGTTCAGCTGCTCGCGGCCGTGCAGCTGGGCGCAGACCTCGAGCAGGGACCCCGCGACCTGTGCGCCACCAGCGGCCAGTGCCACATCGTCGGCACAGTCCCGGGGGGCGATCAGCGTGCGGCCGGCGGCGGCACAGGCGATGGCGGCGGGCAGGGCACCGCTGGCGGGCCGGAGGCCGCCGGTGAGAGCCAGTTCGCCGATAAATTCCAGTTGTTCCAGCGCCTCGGCGGGGACCTGCCCGGAGGCGGCGAGAATCCCGATGGCAATCGCCAGATCGTAGCGGCCACCCTCTTTGGGCAGGTCGGCGGGGGCGAGGTTGACCGTGATGCGCCGCTGGGGAAAGTCGAAGTGGCTGTTGATCAGGGCGCTGCGTACCCGGTCGCGGCTTTCGCGCACCGCGGCCTCCGGCAGGCCGACAATATTGAAAGCGGGCAGGCCGTTGGCCAGGTGTGTCTCGACGGTGACCGGTGGTGCCGAGACGCCCAGCTGGGCGCGGGCGTGGGTGACGGAGAGGCTCACAATTTCTTCCCTGAAATCTGGTTGTTCTGCGGCCCGCTACTGCCTGATGAGGCCCTGCACAATCCGATGCGCTAGCGCCTGGGTGATACACAAGCAGAGGTCCTGTAGCGAACACATTAAAGGATTCTGGCGGCTGGTGTCAGGTCGGTGGCTGCGGGTTAGTCGCGGTTGTGGCTGAGAGCCTGTTCCAGCTCCGCTATGCGGGCCTCGAGTGCCGCCACCTTTTCCCGGGTGCGCTTGAGGATGGCAACCTGGGTGTCGAACTCTCGCTGGGAGACCAGGGGCAGCCGGCCCATGGCTACGGTCAGCGCGTCGCGCAGGTCGTCGGTGATCACCGCGCCCTGTTCCCTGAGCTCCTTCAGCAACTGCTCTAGTTTGTCCGACGACAAATTCTATTCCCCTATTTCCTATTTCCTGCGGGATTGGGCTCGTCGCTATGCATGAGCACCATGAAAGCGCCCCATTCTAAACCAGCCACCGATGGCTTCGAAACGATCTGCCGGGCTTTGCCTCCTCCCTGCTTCGCGTTGGCGCAATGAAGAGCATTCCTGCGCCTTTCTGGTTCGCGGCGCCATCGGCAAGCCCTAATCCCGTGCGTGGCGCCGACAGGCGCATCTTTTTGGTGCATCTTTTCGCTGGCTGCTGTGCTCTTACCCGAGCGCGCTGTAGCGACTGCTTTGGATCATTCCTCGGTGGTCATCTAACTCATTGATTTAATGTAAAAAATTCAACTTGGCATCAACCGTGCACTTTATCCACCAGCAGCCTCTCTTTCGGAACGCGAGTTCGGAGGGTGCTTAAGCCTCGGGCATGGACCGCTCACAAGGCGAAACAGCTTAGCCGACATCCATCCAATGGTCGGTACCCGATGCTAATAAGGCTGTAATACAAAAAATCAAACTGACAGAACAATAAACTGACAGAAGAGATACCAAGGAGAATAAGGTGGGAAATAATATGAAAAAAATCGCATTCGCACTGACCGCCGGCGCTATGGCTCTGGCGACATCCTCGGCAGTAAACGCGGAAGCCGGTCTTTCGGCGAGCGCGAATCTGGGCGTCGTCACCGACTATAAGTTCCGCGGTGTGTCACAGACTGATGGCAATCCGGCGATACAGGGCGGCGTCGATCTCGATTTCGGCAACGGCATCTATCTCGGTACCTGGGCTTCCCAGGTGGACTTTGCAGAACCTGCTGGCGAGGAGAATACGGACTTCGAGCAGGACTTCTATCTGGGCTATTCCGGTGAGCTCAGCTCCGGTATCGCCTACGACGTCGGCTACATCTACTACGCCTACCACGGCAGCAACCAGGACGAGGACTACCAGGAAATTTACGGCAGCATCAGTATTTCTGACCTGACCCTGGGTCTCGCCTATTCCGATGACTACTGGGATAGTACCGGTGAGTTCTACTACCCATACGCCGAGTACAGCTTCGCGCTGCCGTCGGATATGAGCCTGGGACTGCATGTGGGCGCTAACCTATTCGACGAGGTGGGCTTCCTGGAGGGAGAGGATACCTACCTGGATTACTCGATCACTCTGGGCAAGGAGTTCGGTGCGCTGAGTCTGAGTGCTTCCGTTGTCGGAACTGACATCAGCGAGAGCGAATGCTTCGGCCTGGACTGGTGCGAGCCGTCCATTCTGGCTGGAGCGTCTTACAGCTGGTAACCGCTGGGCCCCGCTCCACGGTGCGGGGCCGCAATATTATGGGGAATCACAGATGAAACTGGTTACAGCAATAATTAAGCCCTTCAAGCTGGACACGGTGCGCGATGCACTCGCCGAAGCCGGTGTTACCGGTATCACGGTCAGTGAAGTGAAGGGATTTGGTCGCCAGAAGGGGCATACCGAGCTGTACCGCGGTGCAGAATATGTGGTGGACTTTCTACCCAAGACAATGCTGCAGATCGCGGTCGCCGACGACCGGGTGGACGAGGTTCTGGAAGCCATCGGCACCGCCGCCCAGAGTGGCAAGATCGGAGATGGCAAGATTTTTGTATCTGAATTGGAACAGGTGATACGAATCCGCACCGGCGAAACCGGCGCAGAAGCGATTTGAAGAAAACAGGGACTGGCGTCGCTCGGGCGCTGGTCTTGAAATGTTGACACACGATACTTTCGGGATTGAACGGAGCAAATAATGGAAAACCAAATTTTTCAGTTGCAGTATGCAATTGATACTTTCTATTTTCTGGTGTGTGGCGCACTAGTGATGTGGATGGCAGCGGGCTTCTCCATGCTGGAGGCTGGCCTGGTGCGTTCCAAGAACACCACAGAGATTCTCACCAAAAACGTGGCGCTCTTCGCCATTGCCTGCATCATGTACCTGCTGACTGGCTACGCCATCATGTATGACGGTGGCTATCTGCTGTCTGGCATCGAGGCGTTCGATATTGACGAAGTGCTCGCCAGTTCCGCCGAAAACGGCTTTGAAGGCGGCTCGGTCTATTCCGGTGCGTCCGACTTCTTCTTCCAGGTGGTCTTCGTGGCTACCGCCATGTCCATCGTCTCCGGTGCGGTTGCCGAGCGCATGAAGCTGTGGAGCTTCCTCGCCTTCGCCGTAGTGCTGACCGGCTTCATCTACCCGATGGAAGGTGCCTGGACCTGGGGTGGCAAGGATGTGTTTGGCCTCTACAACCTGGGCGACCTGGGCTTCTCCGACTTTGCCGGTTCCGGCATCGTACACATGGCCGGTGCCGCTGCTGCCCTGGCTGGCGTGCTGCTGCTGGGCGCTCGTAAGGGCAAGTACGGTCCCAACGGCGAGGTTTACGCCATCCCCGGTGCCAACCTGCCGCTGGCAACCCTCGGTACCTTCATCCTGTGGATGGGCTGGTTCGGCTTTAACGGCGGTTCCGTGCTTAAGCTGGGTGATGCCGCCAATGCGCACTCTGTGGCCATGGTGTTCCTGAACACCAATACCGCCGCTGCCGGTGGTGCCATTGCCGCGCTGCTGACCGCGCGCATCCTGTTTGGCAAGGCCGACCTGACCATGCTGCTGAACGGCGCCCTGGCCGGTCTGGTGGCGATTACCGCTGAGCCCTCTACTCCGACTGCCCTGCAGGCTACCCTGTTCGGCGCCATCGGTGGCGTGCTGGTGGTCTTCTCCATCGTGGCTCTGGACAAACTGAAGATCGACGATCCGGTCGGCGCCATTTCCGTGCACGGTGTGGTGGGTCTGCTGGGTCTGCTGCTGGTACCGGTTACCAACGATGGCAGCACCTTCAGCGGCCAGCTGATCGGTGCCGCGACCATCTTCGGTTGGGTATTTGCCGCCTCCTTCGCCGTATGGTTCCTGCTGAAGGTCATCACCGGTATCCGCGTCAGCGAGGACGAGGAGCAACAAGGTGTTGACTTGGTAGAGTGCGGAATGGAAGCTTACCCGGAATTCATGGGCAAATAAGTGTCCGCACCCGCCGCCGGCTCAGTGGAGCTGGCGGCTGAACTTCCCGCAGAAACAAAAGATCAGGGGAATAAGACGAATGAAATTAATTACGGCTGTGGTGAAGCCCTTCAAACTGGATGACGTGCGTACCGCCCTTTCCGAAGTGGGTGTGCAGGGCATGACAGTTACCGAAGTCAAAGGGTTCGGTCGCCAGAAGGGCCATACTGAACTGTATCGCGGTGCAGAATATGTGGTGGATTTCCTGCCCAAGGTAAAGCTGGAGCTGGCTGTGGACGACAGCATGGTGGACGGCGCCGTGGAGGCGATCACCAAGGCGGCGCAGACCGGCAAAATCGGCGATGGCAAGATTTTCATCACCGCGCTGGAAGAAGTGATCCGTATTCGCACCGGTGAGACCGGCAGCGAAGCGGTCTGATCTCTGCAAGCACACTCGTTACAGGTTGCTTCAGATAAAAAGCCCCCTCGGGGGCTTTTTTATTGCGCGCCGTTTGGCGCCCTAGCCTTTCTTAGTTTCTCTTTGTCCCACGGAGAAACTGTCTGACGTAGCTTGCTCCATAACCAGGAGCGATAAAGCAATCGCGCATCTGCAACAAAAAACTCTACGATTGTCGACACCTGCCGCTGGCACGATTCGGCGAAGCTGCCTATATATTAATCGCCGCGCAACAATGCATGGTGCAGTGCGGCACAGGGGTACTTCCTCTGTAACAGATGTAGCAGTTACAGGGTTTCAACATGAAAGACGGTTATCAGGATCAAAACAGCTCTTCCCGGGCAAAGGACAATGAGGATTTTGCCGAAGAGCGCAGCATCACCTCCCGCGAACGCGCCCGCAGCCAACTCAATAACGATATCGAGGAGTACCTCGCCAGTGGCGGGGCTATTGCCGAAATTGACCCTGAGGTAACCGCAGATCCTCCGCGCAAACCGCAGCCGAAATATGGCAGCCGACCGATCTGACCGTTAGGCAGTAAGGTCGGGCGAAATCAGGATTTCTTGTCTTTGGCGCGCGGGTGGGCACTGTCGTAAACCCGCGCAAGATGCTGGAAATCCAGATGGGTGTAGATCTGGGTGGTGCTGATATCGGCGTGGCCGAGTAATTCCTGCACGGCGCGCAGATCGCTGCTGGATTCCAGCATATGGCTGGCAAAGGAGTGACGCAGCATATGCGGGTGAACCCGCTGCTCCGCGCCGCTGGCCCTGGACCAGTGCGCGAGACGCGCCTGCACAGCCCGGTTGCCGAGACGCCGGCCCTGCAGGCTGGTGAATATGGCGCCATCGGCGGCTTGTGGCGCAGCGACCCGCCAGTTGCGCAGTGCCGCCAGCGCCTCAGAGCCAACTGGCAACACGCGTGTCTTGCTGCCTTTGCCGGTCACCCGCACTTCCCCGGCACTCAGGTCCAGGTCGCTCCAGTTGAGGGCCGTCAATTCACTCAGGCGCAGCCCGCTGCTGTAAAACAACTCTAGTATTGCGCGGTCGCGCAAAGTCAGGGGGTCGTTGTCGTTATCCGGCGCCTGCACGAAATCTGTGGCGGCATCTACGTCCATGACCCTGGGTAGTTTTTTTTCGCCCCGGGGCGGGCGCAGGCCGGCGGCGGGATTGGCGCCGAGCCAGTGCTCCCGCAAAGCGTGATTGCACAGGCTGCGCACAGCGGAGAGCCAGCGCTGCAGGCTCTTCGCTGCCAGTCCGCGCCGGTGCAGTTCAGCCAGCCAGCTGCGCAATGTCATCTCCCGCAGCTCATCGATCCGCTCGATGCCATGGGCATCGGCAAACGCCTGCAGCCGGTTGAGGTCGCGGCGGTAGGCGGAAATGGTGTGGGGGGAGAGCTGCTTGCCGCTCTCGAGGTGACGAAGAAAGTGGCCGATGGCCGCCGTCAGCTGCACAGAGACATCACCGCGGTGTCAGCAGGCGCGGCAGTATCCGTTCGAGCACTTCGCCGATATAGGACAGGAAAAGGGTGCCCAGGCTGGAGCGGTAATGCTGTGGGTCACTGGAGCCCACCGCGAGTACGCCGAGCTGGTTGGCGAGGGGTACCACCGCGGCGGACGCCACCGTGTCGGCGTCCTTGCCAAATAAATACGACTTCTCTGCCGGTCGCAGTACGCCACACACGGTGCGGCCGTTGCGGAGGATACTGCCGATGGCGTTCTCGGCGGCGGATCTTGGGGTAGAGCGCACCTCGCCGAGGGGGCTGTGGCCGTTGGGAAGGGGGCCGAACAGGATCAGTGAAGTGAACTCGACGCCAAAGTCGCCGGAAAAACTCGGGTAGAGGGCGGCACCGGCTTCAGCCACGGTATTCGCCTCCAGTAGCGCCAGAATCAGCTGCCTGCTGTGCAGAAAAAGCTGATCGTTCTCGCGCGCGTTGTGCAGCAGCTGGTCGAGACGCTGGCGCATTTCAATGTTGCGTTCGCGCAGCAAGTGGGTCTGGTGGGTCATCAGTGACACGGTCTTGCCGCTTTGCCGTGGCAGTTTGATGGTTTCCAGCAGCTCCATATGCTCGGCGAAGAAATCCGGGTTCTGGATCAGGTAGCGGGCCACCTGTCGCGCCAGCAGCTTGTGATCACGCTGACTGGCGCCGCTGCGATCACTGCCAGAGCCATTGTCACTGTGAAGACTGTCCAGGGAAACGTCGCTTGGTTCCGTCATCGTCGGGATTGCTGCCTGCTGCTAGAGAACGATCTGCCCATGGTACACGGTGGTGGCGGGTCCGGTCATGGTAACCGGCTGCCCCGGTCCGCTCCAGTGGATTGTCAGCGGCCCGCCGGGCAGATGAATTTCGACGGTGTCGTCAACCAGGCCCCGCAGGCGCGCGGCAACCGCTGCGGCACAGGCGCCGGTGCCGCAGGCGCGGGTTTCACCGACGCCGCGTTCGAACACCCGCAGATGGGCCAGCTGCCGCGATTCCAGTTGCAGGAAGCCCACATTCACGCGGTTGGGGAAGCGGGGATGACTTTCGATCAGCGGGCCGAGTTTTTCCACCGGCGCGCTGGCCACATCGTCCACCAGCAGCACGGCGTGGGGGTTGCCCATGGACACCGCGCTGACGGTATAAACATCGCCGGAGACATCCAATGGGTAGGTGGGGGCCTGCAGATCCGCTGAAAAAGGCACCTCAGCCGGTTCCAATACCGGCGCGCCCATGTCTACGCTGACCTGATCTCCTTCCTGCAGGTTGAGTTTCAGCAGGCCGGCGGCGGTCTCCACGGTCAGCCGGTGCTTGCCGGTCAGGCGGCGCTCGCGCACGAAGCGGGCGAAGCAGCGGGCACCATTACCGCAATTCTCCACTTCGCTGCCGTCGGCGTTGTAGATACGGTAGCGGAAGTCCGCATCGGGGTTGCGCGGCGCCTCCACCACCAGCACCTGGTCGCAGCCGACGCCGAGGTGGCGGTCGGCCAGCCGCTGGATTTTGTCCGGCGACAGTTTGATGCGCTGGCTGATGGCGTCGAGCATGACAAAGTCATTGCCAAGGCCGTGCATTTTGGTGAACTTCAACCGCATCGGATTCCTCTGTACTGCGCTGGTCCTGCCGCTCGCTGACTCTCAGCGCTTTTCTGGCGCCTTGCTCTCGCCGCGCACCAGGTCTTCCATACTCTCGCGGGCGCGCACCAGATAGGTGTTGTCGCCGTCCACCAGAACCTCGGCGGCGCGTGGGCGGGAATTGTAATTGGAGCTCATGGTAAAACCGTAGGCGCCGGCGGAGAGCATGGCGAGTAGCTGCCCCGGCTGCAGGGAGAGCTCGCGGTGCTTGCCGAGAAAGTCGCCGGTTTCACACACCGGGCCGACTATATCCCAGAGTTCGGTTTTGTCGTCGCTCGGCTGTACCGCGACAATATCCTGCCAGGCCTGGTAGAGCGCCGGGCGCAGGTTGTCATTCATGGCCGCATCGACGATGGCAAAATTGTGCTCTTCTGTGCGCTTGAGGAATTCCACCCGGGTGAGCAGCACACCGCCATTGGCGGCGATGGAACGGCCGGGTTCCAGTACCAGTTGCAGTTTGCGCTCACCGAGGCGCTCTTTTACCGCGCCGATATAGTCACTCACGGGCGGGGGCTCTTCGCCGCGGTAGCGCACACCCAGGCCGCCGCCCAGGTCCAGGTGCTTGAGATGGATACCCTCGGCCGCCAGCTCGTCGATCAGCAGCAACAAGCGCTCCAGCGCATCGAGGAAGGGCGCTACCTCGGTCAGCTGCGAACCGATATGGCAATCGACACCGATGACGTTCAGGTGTTCGGATGCCGCCGCGCGGCGATAGGTATCGATGGCGGTATCGATGGCGATACCGAACTTGTTTTCCTTGAGGCCGGTGGAAATATACGGGTGCGTCTTGGCATCCACGTCCGGGTTGACGCGCAGAGAGACCGGCGCGCGCACGCCCATCTCGGCGGCCACGGATTCCAGGCGCTCGAGTTCCGCATCCGATTCCACGTTGAAGCAGTGAACACCCACTTCCAGGGCGCGGCGCATTTCTGCGGCGGTTTTGCCCACACCGGAAAAGACCACTCGGGCCGGGTCGCCACCGGCCATCAGCACCCGCTCCAGCTCGCCGCCGGAAACGATATCGAAACCCGCCCCCAGTTGCGCCAGCAAGGAGAGAATGCCCAGGTTGCTGTTGGCTTTCACTGCATAACAGACAAGCCCCGGGTGATCACCCAGCGCATCCGCGTAGTCGCGATACTGGCGCTCGAAGTGGGCACGGCTGTATACATAAGTGGGGGTGCCGAATTGCTCGGCAATGTCTGTCAGGGAGACATTTTCGGCCTGGAGAGTGCCATCGCGATACTGGAAATGGGTCATTTTTCTACTACTGGCTCCAACTGCTCGGCGGCGGTTTCGCTATCGTTATCACGCCGCGTTTTGGTTTTCTCTTGTTGCTGTTCCGATTCTTGTTCCAGCTGTTGTGCTGGTGACTCTGCCGATGTGACGGGTAACGAAGCAGCTGCAGGGGATTGTGCCTGAACAGGAGCCGGAACAGCCGCTTCCTGTGGCAAATACAGCGGGCCTTTCTGGCCACAGCCGCCGAGGAGGCTCGCTGCCAGCAAGATGGCGGCGAAGGGTAAGCTTGGTTGTGACATCGACGGCTTCCTGCACATTGATCTGCGGACTCGTGGACACCGCGAACATAGGGTTCTGCGGAAAAGAAAGCCTGCTAGTATAGCCAGCTCCTCCACCCGATGAACACTGTAACAGAAGTAACTATGACAGCGAGCCAGGCAGACTTTGATGCGGCCATCGAGCGCACCCTGATTGAAATCGAGGATGCGCTGGATGACTGTGAATGGGATATCGATTATGAGCGTGCCGATGCGGTACTGACATTGACCCTTGAGGACAACGGCAGTCAGGTTATTCTGTCGCGCCAGAGCGCCAATCGGGAGCTGTGGGTGGCGGCGCGCTCCGGTGGTTACCACCTTGCCTTTGAGCCACCGGGCTGGAAGTGCGGCACCACCGGTGAAGACCTGCCGACCCTGCTGGATAGAGTGCTGACTGAGCAGCAGGGCGAACCGGTATCGCTTGGGCTCAAGTAGGGTTGCCAAGGATTCAGCTAGCCGGGGGGCGGCGATGAGCCGCCGCTGGCATGCAGGCTGTTCAATCCACCGCTCATGTCTTCCTCCGCTCTCTCACTGCAGACCTTTACCACTGGCCGCTTGATTCCGTGCGCTAATCTGGGAGCCTGCAGCGCCTTCTTCGCTAAAAAATAATCCCCAGTCTTTTTCGTTTTTCAGATCCCAGTCGACCGGTACTCAGGACCGTGTTCAGATGATCTCACCTCGCAGGTCCTGAAGCCTCGATACGAATAATGCGGTGAGGGGGCTGGTGAAGGGAGAGCGAGGATGGGAAGGGAGAAAAGGCTGGACAAGTGGAGGTTGGTGGAGCCGGCTGAGTGCCCGCTCCACCATCGCCGCCGCGATCAGCGTGCCGCGATCGTATTGCGTGCGCGGGCGCAGGCCGCCCGCACCTGTTCCGGCGCGGTGCCGCCAATATGGTTGCGGGCCGCGACTGAACCCTCAAGAGTCAGCACATCAAAGACATCGTCATCGATGACTTGGGAGAATTTCTGCAGTTCGGCGAGGCTCAGGTCGGCGAGATCGCAGCCCCGCTCGATGGCGAATGCCACGGAGTTGCCGACGATCTCGTGGGCATCGCGGAAGGCCACGCCCTTGCGCACCAGGTAATCCGCCAGGTCGGTGGCGGTGGAGAAACCCTTGGCGGCGGCCGCCAGCATGTTTTCCTTCTTTGCCCTCAGTGCCGGCACCATGTCCGCGAAGGCCCGCAGACAGTCGAGGACGGTATCGGCGGCATCGAACAGCGGTTCCTTGTCTTCCTGATTGTCTTTGTTGTAAGCCAGCGGCTGGCTTTTCATCAGGGTCAGCAGGGCGATCAGGTGTCCGTTGACGCGGCCGGTCTTGCCGCGCACCAGCTCCGGGACATCCGGGTTTTTCTTCTGCGGCATGATGGACGAGCCGGTGCAGAACCGGTCCGGCAGGTCGATAAAGTCGAACTGGCTGGAGGTCCACAGCACCAGCTCCTCGCTGGCACGGGACAGGTGAGTCAGCAGCAGCGCCGAGAAAGCGCAAAATTCGATGGCGAAGTCGCGGTCGCTGACGGAATCCAGTGAGTTTTCCGTGGGGGCGTCAAAGCCCAGCAGCGCCGCGGTGCGCGCGCGATCGATGGGGTAGCTGGTTCCCGCCAGCGCGGCGGCACCCAGCGGGGAGCGGTTTACCCGCTTGCGGCAATCCATCAGGCGCTCGTAGTCGCGGGTCAGCATCTCGTTCCAGGCCAGCAGGTGGTGGCCGAATGTGACCGGTTGCGCGGACTGCAGATGGGTGAAGCCGGGCATGATGGTGGCGGCTTCTCTCTCGGCCAGTTCCACCAGTCCGCTCTGCAGGCGGGTGAGCTCGGAGCCGATGGCGTCGATGCGGTTGCGCAGCCACAGGCGGATATCGGTGGCCACCTGATCGTTGCGGGAACGGCCGGTATGCAGCTTCTTGCCGGTGGCGCCGATGCGGTCGGTCAGCCGGGCCTCGATGTTCATGTGCACGTCTTCGAGAGCCACCGACCAGGGGAATTCGCCGGCCTTGATTTCCTCGGCGATATCTTTGAGGCCGCCCTCGATCTGGTTGAACTCGTCGGCGGTCAACACGCCGACTTCAGACAGCATCCGCGCGTGGGCCAGAGAGCCCTGAATGTCTTCCAGGGCCATGCGCTGATCGAACATCACCGAGGCGGTGAAGCGCTCCACAAAGGCGTCGGTGGCTTCACTGAAGCGTCCGCCCCAGAGTTTGGCGGCGGGGTTGGCATCGGTCTTCAGTGCCTCGTTGGCCGGGTCTTTCTTGTCGCTCATGTCGTGTCGCAGTCTCTCGCAGTCTCGCCCCGCGCAGGCGCGGGGTAGTGGAAGTGGTCTGGCGATGGCGGTATCTTCAAGGGTGCGCCGCGTTAAGCGGAGTCAAGTTGGACCCGGTAACAGGCCATGAAGAATAACAGTGGTATGACGAACACACCGTCCGCGCAGCCGGCGGGCAGTATAACGCAGCAAATTCGCAAATTTTTACCGGAAAGTGAAGATTCTGCACGGCTGGAGTTTATGCCGGATCTCTGCCACGTGTCGGCGCTGACGGTGCTGATACTGATGGGCGAGATGCTGGCCCTGGTGCTGGTGCTGGCGGTGGACGGGCTGCGGGAGTTCAGCTGGCAGCGGCTGGGGCTGGTTTCACTGGTGGTGCAGTGGGTGATTCTCCCCTCCGCCGGCATTCTCTGCCGGCTCAGGCCGTGGCTGGCTCGCTTGTCCCATCGGCTGGCGGGAACAATCAGTTTCGCGGTGGTGATGGGCGTGCTGATGCTGGTGCTGCTTTTTCAGGAGTGGATGCGCGCATCGCTTTTACGCCAGGGCTTTGATTACTGGCACCTGCTGAATAACACGCTGCTCGGTGCCATCTGCGTGGGGGTGGTGTTGCGTTACGCCTATGTGCAGCAGCAGTTGCGCAACCAGCAGCAGGCGGAGCTGGGAGCCCGCATCGATGCCCTGCAGTCGCGAATCCGCCCCCATTTCCTGTTCAACAGCCTCAATAGTCTGGCCAGCCTGATCGCCGTCGACCCGGAGCGCGCGGAGAAACTGGTGGAAGATCTCTCCGCCCTGTTCCGCGCCAGTCTCGCCGATTCGAAGCTGGTGCCCTTGGCGCAGGAAGTGGCCCTGGCGCGACGCTACCTGCAGATCGAGGCGCTGCGACTGGGCGCCCGCCTGCAGCAGCACTGGGAGGTGGACGAAGATCTTAACGGCGCACTGATACCGTCCATGCTGTTGCAGCCCCTGCTGGAGAACGCCGTGCTGCACGGTGTGGCGCGCCTTCCCGGCGGGGGCGGGGTTGCTATCTGCCTGCGCCGCCAGGGCAGCCAGTTGCAGCTGCTGATCGAGAACCCGGCACCCGACAACGATGTGCAGCGGCAGTGGCGCGGCAATGGCATGGCGCAGGAGAATATCCGCCAGCGCCTGGCTGCCCACTACGGCAATCGTTACGGCTTCCACAGTGAGCTGGAGGGCGGGGCTTATCGGGTAACGGTGACCCTGCCGATCGAGAAGGCTCCCGCCATGGCCACAGAGCGCGACAAAATGGCAGCGCACCGCGGTGAGCGCAAGGCGAAGTTCAACCCCGAGGCTACGGAGCCCGCACTATGACCGAACTCGGTGTATTGATTGTGGATGACGAACCGCTGGCTCGCGCCCGGCTCGCACGCCAGCTTGCCACCCTCGACAACTGCGTGCTGCTGGGCGAAGCGGTGGATGCGGATACGGCCCTGGCACAAGTAGACGCGCTGGATCCGGATCTGGTGTTGCTGGATATTGAAATGCCCGGCGAAAGCGGGCTGGTGCTGGCGGAAAAGCTCTCCGCCCGTGAATTTCCGCCGGCGCTCATTTTCTGTACCGCCCACGACGAGTTCGCCCTGCCGGCCTTTGCTACCGCTGCCGCCGGCTATCTACTCAAGCCCGTGTCGCGGGAGCAGCTGGCGGCGGCAATCGAAAAGCTGCAGCGGCTGAGCAAGCCGCAGCGGCTGCGGGCCGAGGTTGATGCCGGGGAAAGGAGTCAGGCGCGGCAGCAGATCAAGGCGGTCAGCCGCCGCGGGGTGGAGCTGTTAAAGGTCGACAGCATTCGCTGTCTGATCGCCGACCAGAAATATGTGGTCGCCCATCACGCAGGCGGCGAGACGATTCTGGACGAGTCCCTCAAGGACCTGGAGCGGGAATTCGCCGGCACCTTCGTGCGGGTGCACCGCAACGCGCTGGTGGCTGAGGCGTTTATTACCGGCCTGCTGCGGGATGGCGCTCACTACCGGGTGCTGCTCGATGGTGTCGACGAGCGGCCACAGGTGAGCCGCCGACTGTTGGCGCAGGTCAAATCCTTGATTGAGGAGCTGGCCTGAGGCCTCCGAACTGGCGTCCTCCTCACTTCATTGAGGCGGTACTCGACTGGTTCGTGGGCCAGCAGTTCCAGGCCTACTATTCCCAGGCCGTCATTGCCAGCATGTCCGCATGGACATACCCAGACTGCTTCAGTAAATCTGAATCTCGCTGTCCGGATCGCTGCCCTCGAGGCTCAGTCCATCCGCTGCGCTGTTGAGATGCTCGGCATCGGCTTCGGACTTGAGCTTGATCATCAGGCGCAGGTCGTTGGCGGAGTCGGCGTGGGAGAGGGCATCCTCGTAGGTGATCTCGCCGCGCTCGTAGAGTTCGTACAGTGCCTGGTCGAAGGTCTGCATGCCCTGCTCGTTGGAGCGCTTGATCAGCTCCTTCATCTTGTCGACCTCCCCCTTGCGGATTAGGTCGGCCATCAGCGGGGTATTGATCAGGATTTCCAGACAGGCGCGGCGACCCTCGCCGTCCGGTGTCGGCACCAGCTGCTGGGCGACGATTGCCTTGAGGTTCAGCGACAGGTCCATCCACAGCTGGTGATGGCGGTCGGCCGGGAAGAAGTGAATGATGCGGTCCAGCGCCTGGTTGGCATTGTTGGCGTGCAGCGTACACAGGCACAGGTGGCCGGTTTCGGCGAAGGCGATGGCGTGGTCCATCGTCTCCCGTGAGCGCACCTCGCCGATCAGGATAATATCCGGCGCCTGCCGCAGGGTGTTCTTCAGGGCCACTTCAAAGGACTCTGTATCCAGCCCCACTTCGCGCTGGGTGACGATGCAGCCGCGGTGCTGATGTATGAATTCGATGGGGTCTTCGATGGTGATGATGTGACCCTTGGAGTGCTCGTTGCGATGACCGATCATGGACGCCAGCGAGGTCGATTTACCGGTGCCGGTGGCGCCCACAAAGATGATCAGGCCGCGCTTGGTCATGGCCAGGTCTTTGAGAACCTCCGGCAGACCCAGCCCGTCCACGGTGGGTATGCGGGTCTCGATGCGCCGCAGCACCATGCCCACCAGGTTGCGCTGGAAGAAGGCGGAAACCCGGAAGCGGCCCACATTGCGCACGGCAATGGCAAAGTTCAGCTCTTTGTGCTCGGCGAACTCCCGGCGCTGTTTCTCGTTCATGATGCCCACTACCATCTCGCGGGCCTTCTCCGGGGTGAGGGAGCTGCTGCTGACCGGGACCACTTTGCCGTGGACTTTGACCGACGGCGGAACCCCGGCGGTGACGAACAGGTCCGATGCCCCTTTTTCCACTACCAGCTGCAAGAGTCGTTCGATTTCCATACAGTTTACCGCTTGTTTTTTTACCTATTACCGCACTCAGACAGAGGCTGGCGCTTCGCTCGATGTGGGGGGATGCAGCCCTGCCTGGCGGTGTGCCGGGCAGGGTGGTGATTAAAAGTTCTCCGGCATCTTGGCCTTTTCGCGGGCCACCTCGCGGGTGATCACGCGCCGGTCCACCAGGTTCTGCAGGCACTGGTCCATGGTCTGCATGCCCAGGCTGGCGCCGGTCTGGATGGCGGAGTACATCTGCGCGACCTTGTCCTCGCGGATCAGGTTGCGGATGGCCGGGGTGCCGCGCATGATTTCGTGGGCGGCTACCCGGCCGCCGCCGCTGCGCTTCAGCAGGGTCTGCGAGATCACCGCCTGCAGAGACTCCGATAGCATGGAGCGCACCATGGCTTTCTCTTCCGCCGGGAAGACGTCCACAACCCGGTCGATGGTTTTGGCGGCGGAGGTGGTGTGCAGGGTGCCGAAAACCAGGTGTCCGGTTTCCGCCGCAGTCAGTGCCAGGCGGATGGTTTCCAGATCCCGCATCTCGCCCACCAGAATGATGTCGGGGTCTTCCCGCAGCGCGGAGCGCAGGGCTTCGCTGAAGCCGTGGGTGTCGCGGTGCACTTCGCGCTGGTTGACCAGGCACTTCTTCGATTCGTGCACGAATTCGATCGGGTCCTCGACGGTGAGGATATGCTCGTACTTGTTGTCGTTGATGTAGTCGATCATCGCCGCCAGGGTGGTGGATTTACCGGAGCCGGTCGGCCCGGTCACCAGCACCAGGCCGCGCGGGGTGTCGCAGATCTGGTGGAAAACCGTCCCCATGCCCAGGTCCTCCATGCTCAGCACCTTGGAGGGAATGGTCCGGAATACGGCGCCGGCACCGCGGTTGTGGTTGAACGCGTTGACCCGGAAGCGGGCCACGCCGGGCACCTCGAAGGAGAAGTCAGTCTCCAGAAACTCCTCGTAATCCTTGCGCTGCTTGTCGTTCATGATCTCGTAGATCAGCGAGTGCACATCCTTGTGTTCCATGGCGGGCAGGTTGATGCGGCGGACATCTCCGTCGACGCGGATCATGGGCGGCAGTCCTGCGGATAGGTGAAGATCCGAAGCGTTCTGCTTGGCACTGAAAGCGAGGAGTTCCGTAATGTCCATAACTACTACCTTTTATTGTTCTGATTGCATGGGCTGTGACGGCCCGCAGCCGGGGAGTCCGATCGTCCGCTCAGGGTGGAGTTAGCCTCGCTGCGGGATTTACGTACAATCTACACTCTGTGTTGGCGGGTTAGTATATGCGCAAAGAAGAGATCACCGAAAATCTGAATCGCGTACACGAGCGCATTGTCACAAGTTGCGTATCCTGCGCGCGCGATCCCGGTGAAGTGACACTGCTGGCGGTATCCAAGACGCGCCCCGCGCAAGACCTGCGCCTGGCCTTCGAGGCGGGTCAGCGCGATTTCGGCGAGAACTACCTGCAGGAGGCGCTGGAAAAGCAGGTCGCGCTGGCCGATCTGGCCATCATCTGGCATTTCATCGGCCCGTTGCAATCCAACAAGACCCGGGCCGTGGCCGAGCACTTCCACTGGATGCACAGTGTCGATCGGCTGAAAATTGCCCAGCGGCTCTCCGCCCAGCGGCCCCGGGACATGCCGCCGCTGAATCTGTGCCTGCAGGTGAATATCGATGGCGAGGCGAGCAAGTCCGGTGTGGCCCCGCACGAGGCGGGAGCACTGGCGGAGGCCGTGGCACAGCTGCCCAACCTGCGCCTGCGCGGTTTGATGGCCATCCCGGCGCCGCGGCAAACCGCCGAAGAGCGGCAACAGCCGTTCCTTGCGTTGGCGAGTCTGCTGGCCCAGTTGCGCGAGCGCCTGCCGGATCAGCCGCTGGATACCCTTTCCATGGGCATGTCAGGGGATATGGAAGCCGCTATCCCCTGTGGCGCCACGGTGGTACGGATCGGTACTGATATTTTCGGGCGTCGGGAGTAGTCGTGACCGCAGTGGCTTGGCCGTCACTTTATGGTCAGTACGGATTGAGTGCGGACAGTGCGAAGCTCGGCCTGGCCTTGACAGCAGTTCGGCCTGACCCTAACCAATCTGACCCGCCCGGCTGACGGTCACTCTGTCTGAAGTATTTACCCGCGCCTGTCCCCGGCATTCCTTGTGATCGCCGTTTTCGCCTCCATGTAAGATGCCCTGTTGCTGGCCGGCACGCCGCGATGCCCGTGGCTGGCGGCAAAAGATTGTGACAGGTTTTCAATAATTGGGGGCGGCAGTCATAATTTGCGGCAACAACGCATCAGACAGTCTGTGGGGGAGCCAGTGACAGCAGCGGGAAAACCGAAAATGGTGTTTATCGGCGGCGCCGGCAATATGGCCGGCGCTGTGATAGGCGGTCTTGTGGGGAGTGGTTACCCGGCAGAGCGGATTGTCGCCACTGGTCGCAACAAGCAGAAGCTCGCGGAGTTCGCCGCGCGCCATGGCGTCGAGGTCTCAGCGGATAACGTCGCCGCGGTGGCCGGGGCGGATGTACTGGTGCTTTCGGTGAAACCGCAGATGATGAAGGCGCTTTGTCAGGAGCTTGCCGAGGCGGTCAGTGATCGCAAGCCGCTGGTGATTACCCTGGCGGCCGGAATTCCACTGGCGGCCTACCAGCGCTGGCTGGGCAGAGGGGTGCCCATCGTGCGGGCGATGCCTAATACGCCGGCGCTGGTGGGTGCCGGTGCCACCGGGCTGTTCGCCGGCGAGGGCGTTTCGGCGGCGCAAAAGCACATCGCCGAGCAGATGGCCGAAGCTGTGGGTATTGCCCTGTGGGTCGATGAGGAGGCGGGCATTGACCAGGTCATCGCCGTTTCCGGCTCCGGCCCGGCCTATTACTTTCAGTTTATGGAATCGATGATTGACGCGGCGGAAAAGGCGGGCATGTCCCGCGCTGATGCCGAGCGGCTTACCTTGCAAACCGCGCTTGGGGCAGCAAAACTGGCTATGGCCAGTGAAGTGGATGTTGCGCAACTGAAGCGCAATGTCATGTCGCCGAACGGTACCACCGAGCGCGCCATTCAATGTTTTCAGTCCGGTGGGCTGCCGGAGTTGGTGGCGCAGGCCATGCACGATTGCGCGGCGCGCGCAGCGGAGATGGCGCGGGAACTGGATAATTGAGCGCAGAGCGTTTCGGAGCGCGCTTTGCGTGCACAGCCAAGAATAATGGTGGCCGGCAGTCGCCGCAGGGGGCACAGAAGCCGGCGCCGCCAATGAACCCCATGCCGTCGCAGAAAATTGGGCGGAAAATTCAGCAGGAAATTTAGATGGCCAGCACCTTCACCAATATCGGTGTATTTCTCGTCGCCACCCTTGGCATGCTCTTTCTGTTCGCGGTACTGATGCGCTTTTTACTGCAGCTGGCGCGGGCGGATTTTTACAATCCTATTTCGCAGGGGATTGTAAAGGTCACCAATCCGCTGCTGTTGCCACTGCGCAAGGCGGTGCCCGGGCTCTTTGGCCTGGATATGGCCTCGCTGGTGCTGGCGATTCTGGTGGGCTGGGTGATGATTCTGGCCTGTGGCCTGCTCGCCGGTGGCGGTCTTCTCAATCCATTGGCGGCGCTGCTGTGGTCCCTGATTGGCTGCATCAGTACGGTCATCGCGATTGTCTTTGTGGGGATGCTGATTTCCATCGTTTTCAGCTGGATTGCCCCGCAGAGTGGCCATCCGGCATTGATGCTGCTGCGACAGCTGCTGGAACCCTTTTTTGCGCCGGTACGCCGCTTGATTCCGCCGCTGGGGGTGATCGATATCAGCCCGATTTTCGTCTTTATCCTGCTGACCGTGGCCGACAAACTGCTGCTTGGTTTCGCCCAGATGGCCAATATGCCCGCCTTCGTTTACGGATTGTTCTGGCAGATTCCTGGATTCTGATTGGCGCCTAATGTGTCAACTGTGTCGCATTTCCGGCGGAATGACGCTTCTCTTATCGCGCTTGTTGACAGACAATGGTTGCCAATCTAGAAAGCAAAAAAACAAGAAGAAAAGAACGCCATGGAAGATGCCCTCCTGCGACAGCAAATTGCCGACTACGACCGCTGGAAAAAAGGTCTGGATGCCCAGTTTGCCGCCTTTAACCAGTGGCTGGAGCAGAGCTTTCCCAACTCCGCCGGTGCCCGTCAGGTAGTACAGCAGGCCCGTGCGTTACTCACCGAAGATCAGTTCACGCTGGCTCTGGCCGGGGAATTCTCCCGCGGCAAGACCGAACTGATCAACGCCCTGTTATCACACACCTACGGCAAGCGCCTGCTGCCCTCCCGCCCCGGGCGCACCACGATGTGCCCGACGGAAATCTTCAGCGATGGCAGCCAGCAGGCAAGCTTGCGCCTCTTGCCCATCGAGACGCTCGCCACCAATACCAGCCTCGAGAGTTTCCGCCGCATCCCTCAGAAGTGGGTCTCCCACGAATTTGATGCGGAGGATGCCGATGCGACTCGCGAGGCCCTTGCCAAGGTGGCCGCGAGCAAGTCAGTGCCGCCGGATGAGGCGACCCGCCTGGGCTTTGATCGCCGCCACCTGGACAGCAAAGGTTCGCTAGTAGAAATTCCCGCCTGGCGCTATGCATTGATCTGTCTGCCGCACCCCCTGTTGGCGCAGGGGCTGCGTATTATCGACACTCCGGGGCTGAACGCCCTCGGCAACGAGCCGGAACTGACGCTGAGCACGCTGCCCAGCGCTCAGGCAGTGGCGTTTATGCTGTCTGCCGATGCCGGCGTTACCGGCACCGACCTGAATATGTGGGAGACGCACCTGGTTCCCCTGCGCCAGCATCGCGGTACCGCGGTGATGGCGGTTCTGAACAAAATCGACTCGATGTGGGACGATCCGGATGAGGATCCGGAGCTGCTGGTGCGTCGCATGCGCGCCCAGGTGAGCAAACTGCTGGATCTGCCACAGGAGAGCGTGGTTGGCGTTTCCGCCAAAAAGGCGCTGCTGGCGCGGCAGAGCCAGGATGCGGCGCTGCTGGAGCAGAGTTACTTCGCCGAGTTTGAAAAACTGCTGGTTCAACGCCTGATGGAGCACCGGCAGCGAGTGGCCGAGCACCGCTGCCTGCACCAGGCGCTGACCCTGATGGCGGACACCCGCGATCTGCTCAAGCGCCGTCTGAACAGCGGCCGCTCGGCCCTTGAACACCTGCAGCAGCAGGGCGGCACCAGCGCTGAGCAGCTGGAGGAGCTGGCCCTGCTGCAGCAGACAGTGCAGCAGCAGCACAAGGTCTGCCACCATGAGCTGCTGACGCTCAAATCCAGCCACCGCACTCTGGTTCGCCAGCGCACCGCGCTACTGGCGCCGGTTTCCAGTCAGCAACTGCAGACTCTGATCGACAACACCAATCGCGCGCTGAATGAGCGCTGGACCCCATTGGGGCTGGCCCGCGCCATCGATGGTTTTATGGAGGGCGTGGATCACCAGCTGGCCAATATGGAGCGGGAGATTGATGCGGCCAACCGGCTGGTGGATGCCATTTTCGCGCGCTCGTCGCTGAAGAGCCTCGACAGCACTGACCAGCATTTCAAAATCGACGCCTTCCGCCTCAACCTGCGCGGCCTGCACCGTCAGGCGGCCCAGTTGCGGCGCTCACCACAGTTGTTGCTGGCGCGCCGCAACCGCCTTACCGAGCGCTTTATGGCCACCCTGGCCAGCGAAGTGGGACGTCTCTACAGCCAGCTGATCTCTGCCGCCGACGGCTGGCTGGACCAGGCCCTGGAGCCGATCAAACAGCATGTGCAGTATCAGAAGCACCTGTTGAACCGGCATCTGATCAAGCTGACTGAGCTGAAACAGAAGACCCAGAGCAAGCGCACCGACCTGCGCGCGCTGGAGGAGGAGATCCTGCGCAACGATACGGCCCTTGCCGGCCTTGAGGAGCTTCTGCGACAGAACGCACCGGCACCACAGCCGATCGCCCCCGCGCCACGGCTGGATAACGTGACACCGATCAAGGCGCCCACCGCAGTCTAGGGCCCGCAACAGGTTATTTCGGCACTTGCGGCTATCTATCTAGCTTTAGTCAGCCGCTAGCTTCGATAGTCGACGCCCGCACAGAAGCCCCCGTGCAAGGGGGCTCGGCGGCCCCCTGCAGAGGGCTCACTGTCTGGTATGGCCATGCGGCATGCGGGAAATTTGTCTTGCATGGCCACGCTCCCGTAAACTTGCCCGCCTTCCCCCGATTAACATCGACTGACCCGGATAGCGCACTACTTTGTCCACGGAAAAAGTTTCACCACCTGCGCAACAGCGGCAGGACGCCAGCGATGATCCCGGCTCTGTGGGCATCGTCGTGCCTCAGCAGCACACTTTTGTCGAGCCGCTGGCCCTGGCCTGTGGCCGCACGCTCGACCAATACACTCTGGTCTATGAAACCTACGGCACGCTCAACCGCGAGAAAAACAATGCGGTACTGATCTGCCACGCGCTTTCCGGGCATCACCACGCTGCCGGTCGGCACAGCGAAGCGGACAAGCGTCCGGGCTGGTGGGACAGCTACATTGGCCCGGGCAAGCCCATCGATACCGATCAATTTTTTGTCGTGTCGCTGAATAATCTCGGCGGCTGCCACGGTTCCACCGGCCCCGCCTCCATCAACCCGCAGACTGGCGCGCCATGGGGACCGGATTTTCCCATGCTGCGTGTGCGGGACTGGGTCCATAGCCAGGCCCGTCTCGCCGACCTGCTCGGGATCGGGCAGTGGGCGGCGGTGATCGGTGGCAGTCTCGGCGGCATGCAGGCGATGCGCTGGTCGCTGGAGTACCCGGAGCGTTTGCGCCACTGCGTCGTCATCGCCTCGGCGATGAAGTTGTCCGCGCAGAATATCGCGTTTAATGAGACCGCCCGCCAGGCGATCACCTCGGACCCGGATTTCTGCCATGGCCGCTATCTCGCCGAGGGCAAACTGCCTCGCCGGGGGCTGGCGGTGGCGCGGATGATCGGCCATATCACTTATTTATCCGACGACGGACTGGGCAAGAAATTTGGCCGCGAACTGCGCTCAGGCACCTTCGATCTTGGCGCAGAAGAAGAGGTTGAGTTCCAGGTGCAGAGCTACCTGCGCCACCAGGGCGACAGCTTTTCCGGCACTTTCGATCCCAACACTTACATCCTCATGACCCGCGCGCTGGACTACTTCGACCTGGCGCGGGAATACGGCGACGATCCGGTAGCGGCATTTTCCAATGCCCGCTGTCGTTTTATGCTGATGTCCTTCACTTCCGACTGGCGCTTTTCCCCCGAGCGCTCGCGGGAAATTGCCGATGCGCTGATGCACGCCAATGTGCCGGTGAGTTATGCGGAGATCGAATCCCCCATGGGTCACGACGCCTTTCTGCTGCCGAATGATCGCTACCAGCGGGTATTCGCTGCCTATATGAAGCGGGTCGCGGCCGAGTGTGTCGGGAGGGATGCGCCGTGATGCGAATCGACCTGGATGTGATTCATGACTGGATCGCACCGCAGAGCCGTGTACTGGACCTGGGCTGCGGCGACGGCACCCTGTTAGAGCGGCTGGGCCGCAACAAGCAGGTCAATGGTTACGGCCTGGAGATAGATCCAGAGCAGATTGAGCGCTGCGTGGCTCGTGGCATTAATGTGGTGGAGCAGAACCTGGATCGCGGTCTCGGCAACTTCGCCGATGACAGCTTCGACACCGTGGTGATGACCCAGGCGCTGCAGACCCTGCACCAGCCGCACCTGGTGGTACAGGAGATGCTGCGGGTCGGCCGTGAGTGCATCATCAGTTTCCCCAACTTCGGCCAGTGGAAGGCGCGCTGGCATCTGGCCGTATCCGGCCGCATGCCGGTGTCTGACCTATTACCCTATGAATGGTACGACACACCCAATATTCACTTTTGTACTTTCCGGGACTTCGACCTTCTCTGCCGCGAGCGTGGCTGGACTATTCTTCACCGGCAGGTAGTATCTGAAACCTCTTTGGGCGCCGCGCTCAAGGATTTTTTACCCAATCTGTTCGGCGAGACGGCGATCTACCATCTCACTCGCTAAACTGAATGGAGATGGCGCCAGCCGCCGCACTTCGCGGCGTCGCGGGTTTGTTGGCGCGGCCCGGCTCGGCTTGATCCGCCATGCCTTAGCTTCTGGCTTCTGGTGCAAAGAGTGCAGATGGCCTTGAATATCCCCGGTGCTCGAAGGCGGTGGCAGCGATTCTCACAACAGTTGGAGGTGAGGCTATGAAACGAATTTTGTCCTTGATGGCGGCGGCTGCAGTGCTGCTCTGGGCGGCCAGCGCCGCCGCCCAGGGAGCCAAGATCATCAAGAGTCATCAAGACTTTGGTGATTACCGGGTAATCTATACAGTCTTTAACAGCAGCTTTCTCAAGCCTGAAATCGCACAGCAATATCAGTTGGTGCGCGCCGATGATCGCGCCTATGTCAACATATCGGTGGTGGAGAAGGGGGCCGGCAAACTCGGGCTCGCCAGTGAGATAAGTGGCACGGCCACCAACCTGATCCAGCAGTCGCGCCCACTGGACTTCCGCGAGATCCGTGACGGCGAAGCCGTTTACTACCTGGCCCCACTGCGTTTTGAAGACGAAGAAGTGCTGACTTTCAAAATCGACTTAAAGCTGCCCAATGGCCGCAGCGAGCAGCTGACCTTCCGTCGCCAGCTCGATAAGATGTAACGTCGATACCGCGGTTTAGAGAGCAAAAGCGAGCGCCCCGCGCTCGTTTTTTCGTTTTATTTCTTGTTTCACTTTTTATTTTGGATTTCACATTGACATCGGTGCACCCATCGAGGGGATTTGCCCGGGAGGCAGACTTGAACAAGATCGTGCTCGCCAGTGGCAACGCCGGCAAGCTGCAGGAATTTTCCCAGCTTTTTTCCAGCTGGCAGATCGACGTGATCCCGCAGTCGCAGTTCGCGATAGCGGACGCCGAGGAAACCGGCCTCAGTTTTATCGAGAATGCGTTGATCAAGGCGCGCCACGCCAGCCGCCTGAGCGGCCTGCCGGCACTGGCGGATGACTCCGGCCTGGCGGTGGATGCCCTGCAGGGTGCCCCTGGGATCTATTCGGCGCGCTATGCGGGTAGCCACGCCACCGACGGTGATAACAACCGCAAGCTGCTGGCGGAACTCGCCGATACCCCCGACGCAAGCCGCGGCGCCAGCTTCCATTGCGCGCTGGCGTTTGTACGCCGTCACGACGATCCGGTGCCCTTAGTGGTCACTGCCCAATGGCGTGGACGCATCCTGCGCGAAGCCGTGGGTGAGGGCGGCTTTGGCTACGACCCGCTGTTCTACGTTGAGTCCGAGGGAGTTGCCTCGGCCCAGCTTGCGCGGGAAGTCAAAAACCGCATCAGCCACCGCGGCCAGGCGGTGGAAAGTTTTCGGGCTCTCTGGCAGGAAGCCATGGGCAGCGAGGCCGCACTTGTCTAAGCCCGAGTCCGACCCCGGGCCTGAACCCGGCGCCGCGCAGCTGAGCCTGCCGCCGCTGAGCCTGTATGTGCACATTCCCTGGTGTGTGCGCAAATGCCCCTACTGCGACTTTAATTCCCACGCTGCTGGTGAAACCCTGCCGGAGGCGGATTATGTGCAGCAGTTGCGGCGCGATCTACACAGTCAGCTGCCCTGGGTGCAGGGGCGCAGGCTGTCCTCAATCTTCTTTGGCGGCGGTACGCCGAGCCTGTTTTCCGCCGCTGCCATTGCCGACATCCTCGGCGCCGCGGAGGAGCTGATAGGTTTTACGCGGGATATCGAAATCACCCTGGAGGCGAATCCCGGTACATTCGAGCAGCAGAAATTTGCCGGCTACCGCGACGCGGGGGTCAATCGGCTGTCCATCGGTGTGCAGAGCTTTGATGCGCAGCAACTGGACAATTTGGGCCGCATCCACTCGGGGGCGGAGGCCGCCGGCGCACTGGCGATGGCGCGGCGCGCCGGCTTTGACAATATCAATCTGGACCTGATGCATGGCCTGCCACAGCAGACCGAAGCCGAGGCGCTGGCGGATCTGGAGCGGGCGGTGGATCTCGCCCCGGAGCATATTTCCTGGTACCAGCTCACTATCGAGCCGAATACCGCCTTCTACAGTGCTCCGCCGCTGGTGCCCGGGCCTGCCCATATCGTCTCCATGCAGGGGGCCGGGCGCGACTTGCTGGCCCGCAACGGTTATCACCGTTACGAAGTTTCCGCTTATGCCCGCGAAGGGCGGGAGGCGCGCCACAATCTCAATTACTGGGGTTTTGGTGACTACCTGGGCATTGGCGCAGGGGCTCACGGCAAGCTGACTCTACCCGGCGAGGGGCGGGTAGTGCGCACCCGTCGTACCCGCGCCCCGCGACACTATCTTGCTCTCGCTGGCGGGCGAGATGGGCTGTTGCCGGCCCCGCAGGGCGAGGCCGTGGCTAAGGAAGAGTTGCCGCTGGAGTTTCTGATGAACGCATTGCGGCTGGTCCGAGGCGTTCCCGTTGACGTATTCAAGCGTTATACCGGCCTGCCGTTGTCGGCACTGGCAGCTGTTTGGCCTGCCCTTGAGCAAATGGAGCTGGTGGAGCCACTGGACTCGCGAGTCGCCGCATCGGTTTTCGGCTTTGACTACATAGACGAGATACTGCAGCGTTTCTTGGAGCAGCCGCAGAAGAGGCCGAACAGCTCTCGACCTTGAAGTCCCCACTGGCGCCCCCATTAACAGGCCAAATGGCGCCTTGCGAGAGGCGGGGGGCAATACTTATCATGTGGCACCCTGCCCGCGGGGCTGACCGTACCGAGTAACCTAGACAACAGGAAAGCAATATGAGCGACCACGCAATCGTCAACGTGACTGACGCCGAGTTTGAGGCCGAAGTACTCAAGGCCGAGGGCCCGGTACTGGTAGATTTCTGGGCGCAGTGGTGCGGCCCCTGCAAGATGATCGCTCCGGTACTGGAAGACCTGGCTGGTCATTACGGTGAAAAGCTGAAGATCGTCAAGGTCGATGTGGATGCCAACAAGGAATCCCCGGCCAAGTACAATGTGCGCGGAATACCCACCCTGCTGCTGTTCAAGGGCGGCAATGTGGAGGGCACCAAAGTCGGCGCCCTGTCCCGCGCCCAGCTGACCGAATTCATCGATAGCCAGCTGTAAGTGCCTCGCCATCCTGCGGGACAATTTCCCTTGCAGGATGGCGAACTACCGTTATACTGGCTGGTAATCTGAAATCATTCAGACGAGTCGAAAACGATTCCTGGCCGAGCTGAACGAAGTCGCCCCTCCGCACGGTCGTAGACCACCCCCGGCGCGTTAACTCCTCGAGTTGAACTTATCCAGAGCCAAACTGCGCGGCCGACCGGCCAGTTGAGGCAGTTTTATGAGTTCCCCCTGAGCTATCGCGATTCCGGACCAGCATGATCAGCATGAAAGGGCGCTCTGTGCATGGGCAAGACTGAGCAATTTCAAACTGCAAATCCCTCCCCGAACAATTCCGGTGCGTCCGCGCCAAATACAAACAGAAACCTTAATAAAGCAATTGGTATGAACCTCTCCGAATTAAAAACCAAACCGATCGAAGAACTGATTGAAATCGCCAAGGGCATGGGCCTCGAGAATCTGGCCCGCTCGCGCAAGCAGGACATCATCTTCAATATCCTCAAGCGCCATGCGAAAAGCGGTGAGGATATTTACGGCGAGGGTGTGCTGGAGATTTTGCAGGACGGCTTTGGTTTTTTGCGCTCCGCCGATTCCTCATACCTGGCGGGCCCGGATGATATTTATGTTTCCCCGAGCCAGATTCGCCGCTTCAACCTGCGCACGGGCGATTCCATTTCCGGAAAAATCCGCCCACCGAAGGAAGGCGAGCGCTACTTCGCGCTGCTGAAAGTCAGCGAGATCAACTTCGACAAGCCGGAAAACGCCCGCAACAAGATTCTGTTTGAAAACCTTACCCCGCTTTTCCCCAACAATCGACTGACGCTCGAATGTGGCAATGGTTCCTCCGAGGACCTGATCGGCCGCATCATCGACCTGGTTGCACCGATTGGCAAAGGGCAGCGGGGCCTGATCGTCGCACCGCCGAAAGCCGGCAAGACCATCATGCTGCAGAACATGGCCCAGGCCATTACCCGCAATAATCCCGAGTGCCACCTGATCGTTCTGCTGATTGATGAACGCCCGGAAGAGGTCACCGAGATGCAGCGCTCCGTGCGCGGCGAAGTAGTTGCATCCACGTTCGACGAGCCGCCGGCGCGTCACGTGCAGGTGGCCGAGATGGTGATCGAGAAGGCCAAGCGCCTGGTGGAACACAAAAAAGATGTGGTGATCCTGCTTGACTCCATTACCCGTCTGGCCCGCGCCTACAACACCACTGTGCCTTCTTCCGGCAAGGTGCTGACCGGTGGTGTCGATGCGCACGCGCTGGAGCGTCCGAAGCGTTTCTTCGGCGCCGCGCGAAATATCGAAGAAGGTGGCAGCCTCTCCATTATCGCCACGGCCCTGGTGGATACCGGCTCCAAGATGGACGAAGTGATCTTCGAGGAGTTCAAGGGCACCGGCAATATGGAGCTGCAACTGGACCGCAAGATTGCCGAGAAGCGCGTCTACCCGGCCATAAATGTACGCCGTTCCGGCACCCGTCGCGAGGAGCTGCTGATGCCGGAAGGCGAACTGCAGCGGGTATGGATTCTGCGCAAGCTGCTCCACGATATGGATGACCTTGCGGCCACGGAATTCCTGATTGACCGCCTGAAAGACTTCAAGACCAATGATGAATTTTTCCTGTCTATGAAGCGTAAGTAATTTCGAATCGAAATAAGGAGCCGTTTCCGGCGCCTTGTTTTTGCAAAGCGAAGAAAGCGGCGATTATTTGCGCAGAAACTGATTGAAAAGGCGGGCCGATAGGCATATAAAGTCCCACATTGTGGCGCTGCCTGTGAATTTTGCGAACAACGCCCGACCGAATTGGCCAGTGCCAGTCAGCAAACCGACTGGCACAATTCAGGCCAATCTCAGATGGATGATCTGGTGGAGCTGGTTATCCATTTGTGACTGCACGACAGCCCACATATCTAGTGAGAACTTTTTGTGAATATCTATATTGGAAATCTGGCCTACGCGGTAACCTCTGACGACCTGCAGGAAGCATTTGGTGCCTTCGGAGAAATCTCTCGCGCGACTGTTATCACCGACCGGGAGACTGGCCGCTCTAAAGGTTTCGGTTTCGTTGAAATGCCGAACGATGATGAAGCTCGCAAGGCGATCGAAGAAATGAATGATCAGCCGCTGTCTGGCCGTAACATTCGTGTTAACGAAGCCAAGCCGCGCGAAGATCGTCCGCGTCGTCCCCGCTTCTAAGCTGATTCCAGCTTAAGCGTTCGGTGGCCCGTAGCATCCGCTGCGGGTCCCTCAAAACCTCCCCCCCCTGCCTGCCCACACTCACGCTCCTAGCCGCTCTAAATTCCCTATTTTGATCCGACTCCTTTACACTGCGCGTTACGCTTTTCTGCGCACCGGAGCACCATGAAATACAAAGACCTGCGCGACTTTATCAGGCTGCTGGAAAAGCGCGGCCTGCTGAAACGCATCCAGCACCCCGTCGACCCCAATCTGGAAATGACAGAAATCGCCGACCGTGTTCTGCGCGCCGGTGGCCCGGCACTGCTGTTCGAAAACCCTATCGGCTTTGATACGCCGGTGCTCGCTAACCTGTTCGGAACCTCCGAGCGGGTGGCGCTGGGCATGGGCCGCGAGTCAGTGCGTGAACTGCGCGAAGTGGGGGAGCTGCTGGCGTTTCTCAAGGAGCCGCAGCCACCGGAAGGCCTGCGCGATGCCTGGGAAAAACTGCCGGTGTTCAAGCAGGTGCTGAATATGGGCCCCAAAGTGGTGAAGAAAGCTCCGTGCCAGGAAATTGAACTCAGTGGCGAAGAGGTGGACCTCTACAAGCTGCCGATTCAGACCTGCTGGCCGGGGGATGCCGCGCCACTGGTGACCTGGCCGTTGGTGATTACCCGAGGCCCCGAGAAAAAACGCCAGAACCTGGGCATTTATCGCATGCAGCTGATCGGCAGGAACCGCCTGATCATGCGCTGGCTTTCCCATCGCGGCGGCGCACTGGATTATCGCGACTGGTGCCAGCGTAACCCCGGCAAGCCCTATCCGGTGGCGGTGGCGCTGGGTGCCGACCCCGCCACCATTCTCGGCGCGGTGACCCCTGTACCCGATACCCTTTCCGAGTACGCCTTTGCTGGCCTGCTGCGCGGAGACAAGACCGAAGTGGCCGAAGCCGCCCTGAGCGACCTGCAGGTCCCCGCCAGCGCGGAATACATTCTCGAGGGCCACCTCTATCCGGATGACATGGCCGACGAGGGGCCATACGGAGATCACACCGGTTATTACAACGAAGTGGATCGTTTCCCGGTGTTTACCGTCGAGAGGATCACCCACCGCAAAGACCCCATCTACCACAGTACCTACACCGGCCGGCCACCGGATGAACCCGCCGTGTTGGGCGAGGCCCTGAATGAGGTCTTTGTGCCGATTTTGAAAAAACAGTTTCCGGAAATCGAGGATTTTTATTTGCCACCGGAAGGCTGTTCGTACCGGCTTGCGGTGGTTAGTATGAAAAAGCAGTACCCCGGGCATGCCAAGCGGGTAATGATGGGAGTCTGGTCTTTCCTGCGTCAGTTTATGTATACCAAGTTCGTGATTGTTACCGATGACGACGTGAATACCCGCGATTGGAAAGACGTGATCTGGGCCATGACCACCCGTATGGACCCGGCCCGGGACACGGTGATGGTGGAAAACACGCCCATCGATTACCTGGACTTCGCCTCCCCCGTTTCGGGGCTGGGTTCAAAGATCGGCTTCGATGCCACCAACAAGTGGCCCGGGGAAACAGACCGGGAGTGGGGTCAACCGATCGAGCGGGACCCGGCAATCGTGAAGAAAATCGACGAGATATGGGATCAGCTGGGAATTTGAAGCGCTGAGGATTTGGGAACGTGGCTGGTGAGCCGTGGAGTGCACTCTGCGGCAGAATAAAGCAATGCGCTGGCTGAACTTGACCGGCGCATTGACGGACTAAAAAACCTGCTCGCGGTCAGGATCTGGCTCTAACTATGGCTCTCGGTTTCACAAACAGTTTTTCCGGCCTTTTACTACAAAGTCCGGTGTGGTGAGCGGCGCTTGGCACCATGACCATGACCATGATGAGCGTTATAAACCGGTGCCCGGTCATTTTGACCTACCGTGCATGCTTCGTTGGGTATGCACTGGGAGTGGAAAAAGAAAGTGCCATATCGCTGCAATAAGTTTTAGCTAAACATTTAGGCCGCGAGTTGGCACATGCGACCTGAGAGAGTGAGGGTGAGGGTGAGGGTGAGTGTGAGGGTGAGTGTGGCTTCGAGAAGCGATCACCACGAAGTACTCGGATACCAGCGCCACAGGCCCATAAACCCATAGGCCTACAGGCGCATAACGGAATGCCTGGCTGATCCCGCGGCATATAGTTGCACGGGCCAGCACTGAACAATACCCATCGGTGCCCGGTTTACTCACTCCCGGATGATGGTCAGGACTATCTCGCCAACCGAGATACCAAATTTCTTCAATTTGGATTCGTTAATCAATACCCGGTCAGAAACCAGATACATGCGGTCATCGACTTCCACCTCGATGGTATCGCCGTTATAGGGCACTTCGAGCACATAGCGGATAAACATGGCATTGCCGCTCACCTGTACCTTCGCATCCCCCACAACATCGCCGGCGCGGCCGATGTAATTACGGACACCGGACGCATCGCTGCCGACGGGAATCAGCTGCCAGTCGCGGAATTGAATTTCCCCGTCATCGAAGACGAATCGCTCCGCCAGCAGGCCGGATCCATCGTTCCAGCTGCCATTGAGCTCCGCATTAAAGCGACGGATGACAGTGCCACTGCGATCCTTGAGGATACCGTGGGCGGTCAGAGGGCCGTTGAAAAACTCCTCGGGAACCATGGCGGGCTTGGCGTCACGGTACTGCTCGATACCGGCGGAGCCACAGGCTGCAAGCAGTATCGAGAGGGGGGCGGCGAGGAGTGCTAATCTCAGGCGCTTGGGCAGTATTCGGCTAAGGGGGGGCATGATTCAACTTCCTTGATTTGCGTTTGTTTTCCATACGATTGCGAACCCGGTATGGATGAGGCGGGCCGACAGAAGCACCAAGCCTACCCCACTCATTGTCACAAGGCGATGGGGGTATTGAGCCTGCAAATCGGCTGCTGATTTAATCGTCTAAAGGAATTCCTGCAAGCTGAAGCCGTTCCCGCAATGGTTCCAGCTGCTCCGAAAATTGACGCCATCGACCGAGGGATTGACGGTGCATCGGCTGTCGGACCTGCGCCGCACTGGCGGTCGCGGATGCACCGGGGGTGTGGTGAAACTCCAGACAGCTAGGCTCGAAGGGCAGCCCAAGCCTGTCGATCAGTGTGCGGGTCTGGGTTTCCTGCGCCTGAACCAGGGTGTCGTAGTCGACTTCAATCAACCGATCTCCAAGCAGGTTGCGCCAGTGAGCCATCAGGCGGTGATAGCCAATGTAATAGTCTGCAAGCTCTTCCAGCGTGTAGCTGAAAGGGTAGGCATCTGCGAACAGCTGTTTGTACATGGCGAAGCAGCTGTCCATGGGATTGCGACGGACATGCACCAGTTTGGCGTTCGGGAAGGCCTTGGCCAAAAGGGGCGCGTAGAGAAAATTTGCGGGAAGCTTATCAGTGAACATCGCGCTGTGCCCCCTAAGGAAGACGATATCCCGAAGGTAATTTTCCGCGGCGGAACGTAAATCCAGTTTGGAAGCGCGCGTAGCGATATCCACGCGAAAGAGGCCGGGTTCTCGTATTTCAGCTAGGCGCTTAACCGTGAGAGGCCATTGCGCCAGCTCCCCCAGCGACTGGACCTGGCTGTGGCTGGATAGGATCCGGTCCACCAGCGTGCTGCCAGAGCGGGGCAGTCCGAAGATAAAGACCGGCGCGGCGTTGTCCGAGCGTGAACTCTCTGCGGTTGAATCAAACCAGTGCAGATCGAAGTGTTGTGCCAGGGTGTTAAACAGAGCCTGGTCGTCTCGGCCTTGATAGTGGGTATGTTGTCGCTGTAGGGCTGCGCCCTGAGCATAGTGCTCCCAAGCTTGCGGCCAGTGCTGCAGGTCCTCGTACTCTTTCCCCAAAGCATAATGGAGATAAACCCTGCTTTGCGGGGAGAGGTCGGAGTTAGTCAGCAGCGACTCCATGGCCAGACAGTGTTGAATATCTTCGGCGCTGCGGGCTTTAGCAAGCTGCCAGTGGCTGCGACAGTGGTCGGGATAGCGCTCCAGAATCCTTTCAAGATTAGCTACTGCCCGCTGCTTTTGGCCGACAAACAACTGAATGGCAGCGGCATTCGAGAGGATGGCGGCATCGTTAGGGGCCAGTTTAGCAGCGTGATGAATCAGCGGCTCCGCAGTTTCCTGCTTGCCGATATGGCTGTAAATCGTGGCGAGGAGATCCAGCTGTTTGGAGTTCAGCTGTGCGGACTCAATACACTGTTCCGCCTCAGCTTCCGCTGCTGCATGATGTCCGGCCTGAACAAGGCAGCGGGCTTTCTGGATGCGAGCATCGAAGCGCTTAGGGTCAATCTTAAGTACTGTGTCAAAGGCGCGCAGTGCCATGTCGATCTTGCCCGCTTCTGCTGAGGCGAGTCCCAGAACGAGATGCGCATCCGCCTGACGGGGTGCGTGTTTGAGAATCTCGATACAGAGTGCGGTTGCAGTACGCCAATCCTTGCGCGCTAACGCGTCATGTACCAGATTCAGCTTTGCTTGGATGTCTGGCTGGGCCATGGTTACCTCGGCAAGGGGGGAGAGTTGGGGATTTTTGGGTATTTTTGGGGATGTGGAGGAAAGGCATTATAAGTCTGGAATAAAAAGGCGGGGCATAGCCCCGCCTCACGACCGGTTAAAAGAGTCTAGAGAGTTGGATTAGAACTCGTAAGCAACACTCAGGCCGAGTGTGCGAGGCTGGCCCACATAGTAGAACTGGCCTCGTTCACCATAGCGCTTTTCACTGCGCACGCCGGAAAAGTAGTACTCATTGGTGACATTATCGGCGAACAGGGATGCGCGCCACTGGTCCAGGCGGTAGTCGGCGGACAGGTTGGCTATTACATAGTCGTCAAGCGTTTCGTTGTCGAAGTTGTCGCCGAAACTGTTGAGACGCGTTTGAATATCATCCTTGTAGTAGGCGTTACCGCGCAGTGTCAATTCGCCAGTGGGTACTTCAATTGCGTAGTCAAAGCCGATATTGGCCTGCAGGAGGGGGACGCCGGGGAAGCGGTTGCCGTCGATGCCCCCAATTTCCGCTGCGTCCCCTTTCAGGGCGTGGTCGTAGTAGGTAATCCAACCGCTCAGTGTCAGGTTATCGGTCACCGCTGCCTGGGTGGAGAGCTCTACGCCTCTGATCTCGCCCCGGCTGGCATTCTTGGTGATATTGATGGCCGCTTCCTGGGACTTGGTGGGCACCTGCAGGTCGCTCCAGTCGATGACGAACACGGCGCCGTTAAAGATCACCGCACCCTGCGCCAGGGTGGAGTGCCAGCCGAGCTCGTAATTGACGGCGGAATCGGAGGTAAAGGTCCTCTCGCTGTCAAGCAACTGGGGTCCGGCATTGGTACCGCCGCTGCGGAAGCCTTCGGCGATAGTGGCATAAAACATGACATCATCGTTGAAGTCGTAGGCGGCATTCAGCTTGAAGACGGTATCATCGATCTTACCAGAACCACCCACGCAGTCCGGCTCGCTCTTGAGGAGGGGAAGGAAGGTGCAGTCATACGCAAACGACTCTTTTTGTGTGAAATAGCGGGCGCCCACAGTGACCTGCAGCTGGTCGTTGGCGTGGAAGGTGGTCTCGCCAAAGACCGCGTGCTCAGTGAAAGTGCCATCGGAAAAGGCCCAATATTCCAGCTCTCCATAGCCGGTATCGACACCGGCCCAGTCCTGGTAACCCGGTGTGAATTCACGGGAGTCCCCTTGCCCCTCGGATTTTTCATAGTAAACCCCGGCAATCCAGTCCAGCCACTCGGGGGAGTTGTCGTCTGTGGATAGAACGCGGGTTTCATGAACAAGGGATTTGGACTCGTCATTCTCGACGGTGAAACTCGAAAATTCCGGGAAGTCGCAGTAGTCTGGCCAGATATCAACGCACAGCAGATCGGTCTGGTCGCGGTTGCCAGTGCCCGTATATTTGGCCAGCGAGGTGGTGGAGAAGACCTCGATGGCGTCGGTGTTGAGGCCAACCTCCAGGTTGTAAAGAGTGTCCTTGTTTTCGCGGACTTCCTCGTAACGCAGGGCGGAGGCGAAATCATCACCGGTAAACTCGGGGTTTACGGCCTGGCGACCGCCAGCCTTCGAGTCCTGCACGAAGTAGTTGGCTTGTACGAAGACTTCATCACTGGGCTCCCAGCGCAGGGAAACCCGTGCGGAATTGGTTTCTTCGGTATTGGCATCGTCGACGCTGCGCTCGGCGTTACTGATACCCGGCTCGACCAATACATTCTTGTAATCCACGAAACCAGCATCATCGACCCGGGTGCCGGAAAACCGCAGTGCCAACGTATCGGACAGGGGCAGGTTGAAGACGCCGCTCACTTGGTTGGAGATGCCATCGCTCTCGCTGTTTTGATAGAGCTCGGTGCTGACGGAGCCCTCGGTGCCTTCGGTAGAGGGTTTGTTCAGAATATAGCGCAGGGTGCCTGCCATAGCGCCGCGACCGTACAGGGTGCCCTGGGGGCCGCGCAGTACTTCGACACGCTCGATATCCACCAGTTTGAAGTCGATCAGCAGTGGTGTGTCGTTAATGTAACGGGAGATGATGTCCTTGCCACCCTGGTTTTCGGATGCCTCCAAGCCACCCACGTTCATACCGCGCAGGGTTACCAGGCCATTGCTGCGGGGGCCGGCATCGATCATTTGCATACCGGGGATGAACTGAACCATCTTGGTTAGGTCGTCAACGCCTGCAGCCGCGAGATCTTCACCGGTTACCGCGGTGATGTTGTAAGGGATTTCCTGAATGGACTCGGCACGGCGGCTGGCCGTAACCATCACTTCTTCCAGAGCTTGAGACTGCTGCTGGTCATTGTCCTGTGCCTGGACGGCCAGAGGTACTGCATGGCTGGCGGCGATGGCCAGGGCAATGAGTTTCTTGTTGTATCTGATCATAAGGGTACCCTTGATGTGTCGTTGCTTAGTTGTTGTTGTGTGAGTTGTTGTTTTTATTTGTGTGTTTTTATTCGTTAAGGAATGCACTACTTTGACGTGGCTCGGGAATATGCGCACAAAAGCGGTGCGAAAATATTCGCTTTAAATAAAAGGGCGCTGTCCGCAGAGTAAAGCAGTGGCATCATTAAACAGTTACAGTTCTGAGGAAAATAGAATTTCAACACGGAAACCTACTTCGGGAACGAAAAGCCCAGGTTGTTAGTGAGGAGGCTGGCGTAGGGGCAAAGAGCTCTTTAAAGCGGGCTCTTAAAAAGTAACGCTCAATGAGTTACTTGAAAGGATAATTCTCAGCCAGCTTCAAACTCGGTAGCGGAGACTTAATTATTAAACCATTCGCTGAGGTGGTAGTCGCTTGAGCGCTGACAGAGGAGGTCGCCCGGAACGATAGTGGTTAGATACATGCGGATATTCTGCAATTAAGTACGATTTAAGGTTTTACTTTAATCTTCAGCGTTGTGCAACGGGTTAAAGTCTGTTTGCCGGTTGCTAAGCGAAGATGGATAAATTTTTGCAGTGAATGGCAGTTAAGTCGGGTTGGTGTGTCGGCTGGCGGCTGATGGGGTAAATTGGTGTTCAACCCGGAGTGCTTGGTGAGCTTTCACTCCGGGCTGATATATTTTGCTGTTTGGTTTCAGCCGTGGGCTTGCAGTGCCGGTGTGCCTTCCCCGGGCAGTGGCAGTTGCGGGAGGTCGGAGATGGCTTGCATCAGTCCTTCCTTGTAGAGCTCCGCGGCCCGATCTTTTTCCCCCAGTGCATATAACAGTCGCGCAAGTTCCGCTGAAGTGGCGGGATCGGAGCGCAGTTGCAGGCTTTTCTCAAAGGTCTGTCGCGCCTTGCCCCAGAGCTCGTTACGCAGATACAGGCGGCCGATGCAGGTGAGTAGATCGCCGCTCTCGCCATATTCCTTCACCCAGCCTTCGGCGACGGTCAGTTGCTCGCTGGCGTCGGCTCCGGTGAGGCAACCATAGAGTCGGGCCAGCTCCGGGCGCCACTCGCGGTTGAGTAGCCAGCGCAGATGTTTTTCCGCTTCCAGGTCGTCGCCGATATCGTGTAGCAGTTCGGCGTAGAGGCTGCGCAGGTTCATATTGCGCTGCCAGCGGCCGCTTAAACCCTGCCAGGTTTCGCCGAGCTTTTCCGGCGCGTGGCGGCTGACGGCTTCACGCAGCTGCTGTTGATAGACTTCGAGTTCCAGCTGCTCCATCTGCTCGTCGGGCATGTTGGCGTGCTTCTCGAGCTCGGGAAGCAGCGCGCGCAGGCGGTTCCAGTCGCCGAGCCGATAGTAGGCTTCTTTGAGGAGCTGCAATACGGCGGGGTGTTTGGGTTCCACCTGTTTGGCTCGCTCCAGGGAGGCGATGCACTGTTCGTAGTGCTTGTCGAGGAGTTGCATGCGGGCCTGGCTGAGGGCCACTGCCAGGCGGGTGTCCTCGCCGCTGCTTTCGGCCTTGGCCAGCAGTTCATTGGCTTCATCCCGGTAGCCGAGCTCGTAGGCGCTGCGGGCGGCGGCGAGATAGTTGATCAGTGGGGCATCCGATCGCGGTGCGCTTTTGAGGAGCTGGCGACGGGCGCGAGCCCAGTTGCCCTCCATAAACTCAACCAGGCCGCTGGTAAGTCGGCGCCGGGCGACCCGGTTGCGGCCATAGCGGATGCGGCTGATAGCGCCCGCGATACCGCGGTAAAGGCTGCGCAGTAACCAGATGGCCAGAAAAGCCAGCAGCAGCCCCAGGGCGAGTGCACCGATGGCGACCCACAGGTTCATCTCGATGCGCTTGCCGCCCACGGCCAGCAGCAGATATCCCGGGTAGCTGCGGATCATCTCGGCGAGGAAGGCGCCGAACAGCAGGAAGGCGAGGGCGGAGAAGAGAAAACGCTTCACGGCGTGTCACCTCCGCGTTCAGTCGGCTCTACGCCCTGGGTCTTGTGCAGACGTTCGATATAATTTTGCAGTGCGCTCTGGGAGGCGCCGAGGCTGGGCAGTTCCACTTCGATATTCAGCTCTGACAGCTCCTTGAGCTGCTCTGCCAGTACCTCTCGCTGGTGGCTGGGGATGCCGTAATCCAGCAGCAGCTGTCGCGCACGCAGCAGCGAGTCGCGGAATACGGTGTCATTCTCGCGCAGTAATGCCAGCTCGGCCTGTTCCATGTTGAGGCGCAGGCTCTGGCGGAAGCGCGCCTCGCTTTGGGGGGAGAGGAGCACCGGATCGATATCGCCATCGCGGATACGCACCGAGTCCTGCATGAATTGCAGGAAGTGGTTCCAGCTGCGGGAGAGGGGGCTCTGGTTCTGCTCACTGCTGCCATCTTCCGCGATCACTATGGTGTCGGGGGTGGCCAGGTCGAACTCTGGCTGGATGTTGGTGCGCAGCAGCTGCTCTTCCAGAGCGCGCAGGCGCAGGAAGATGCCCTCGCGGTCGATGTTGTCCACCAGTTTGAGCGCGGTGATTTCCTCGGCCAGTTGCTGGCGCACAGCGAAGAGGTCCGGAAGGTCTATGCGGCGCAGGATGCTGTCCACTTCCTCCAGCAGGCCCAGCGTGGCGCGCGTGTCCCGCTCCAGCAGGAGGCGCTGGTTGGCGAGCCGCAGTAGGTAGTCCGCCTCCGCCAGCTGCCAGTCCTTGCGGCTGACATTGCCAAGCTCACCCAGGCGGCTCGCCTGGGCGTTCAGCGCCCGCTGCATGCGGGCCATCTGCTGCTGTAACTGGGCGATAACAAGATCCTGGCGCTCGACTTCTTCCGCCAGAGCGGCGGCGGCCTGTGCGAGGGCCTGTTGCTGGGTGGGTGCAGCGGAGTTCGCCGGTTGGGCCAGTGGGGGTTGGCTTGAGGCGTTGGAGGTTGGGGAAGGGGGGCTTGGGGGCGTGGCCGGGGAGCCAGCCGCCGGCACATCGGTAGTCTGGGTTAAATCGCGGGCGCCGTTTTCGGTCTTGTGGTTGCCGGGCAGCTTGGCGCGCAGTTCGGCAAACCCCTGCTGAACCTGCGGCACCGTAAACCAGGCCAAAACGCCGGCGCCGGCAAGAATTCCTATGGTGGCCAGTAGCCACAGCCAGTGCCTGCCGCTCTTTGTCTGGCTCAACTGGCCGGCCTTGTCGGCGGACGCCTTGCTTCCACGCGCTTTTTCAGCCTTGGCAAAATTGCTTTTCGGCTCGTTTTGTTCGGTGACTGTTTTCTTGGCTGCTGGCAAGTCGCTGCTGGACGATTCGCTCGATGGGGTCTTGGCGGGTTTTTTATCAGTCATGGTGGCCGAGAAAGGTGGAAAATGTCGTCAAATTATAGCGAGTGGAGACACACGATAGTCAAAGGGTGGCGTGCAATTAAAAAAATTTACTGAAATAGGGCGGCGTAAACGGCTTATGGTCCGCTGAGGGTGTCTTCCAGGGCTTTGAGCATGGCCTGATCGCCGGCATTGGTCGCGGCGGCTGGGCGGGTGAAGCCGAGGTCACCGGCTAAGGCCGCGACCCGGGCACTGGGGCAGATCAGCGGAGTTTCGCGCAGGCTGTGCTTCTCAGCGGCGTCCACACAGCGGGCCAGGTTGTGCAGTGTCTCTCCGCTGTGCACGGTGATGGCGTCTGGCTTGTGTAGGTAAGCGCCCAGTTGGGCGGCGGCGTTTTCCGGCAGGGCCCGATGATACAGCTCGCAGTAGCGCACATCGGCGCCGCGCTGGCGCAGGGTTTCACCGATCAGCGGGCGGCCGCCGCGACCGCGGAATATCAGGACTTTGTCGTTCCCGGGGCGCTGCAGGGCGGGGAGCGCCAGCAGCGCTTCCGAGTCCATGGTGTCACCGCCGCTATGGCATGGAATACCGGCCGTAATAAGCGCGCGCGCGGTGGCGCTGCCGATGGCGTAAAAGCGTGGCCCAATGGGCAGCTGCGGCCAGTAGCTGTCGAGCCACTCAAGGCCGAAGCGCACCGCGTTGCCGGACACGAAGATGGCGTGATCCACCTGATCGAAATCGAGAATACGCTGTTTGATTGCCTGGCAGCCGCTCTCGTCCGTCACGGGCTCGATGGCCAGCATCGGAATACAGTCGGCGATGGCGCCGGCTTCCTGTAATAGCCGGCACCATTCTGCCGCCTGGGCTCTGGGGCGGGTGACGAGAATACGCCGCTGGGCGAGCGCCCCGTCAGCGGGCGACCGGTCTGTTCGCGGTCTGTTTGTGTGAGGCCTGTCCACGGCGCTCAGACAGCCGCCAGGATCCGGTCGGCACCATTGGCCAGCAGTTCCTCGGCCAGGGCAATGCCCATTGCCTCGCCTTCGCTGGCGGGGCCGCGCCGCTCGGCGCGAATCATCCGGGTGCCGTCCGGGCTGCCGACCAGTCCGCGCAGCCAGAGTTGATCGCCCTCCAGCACGGCGTAGCCGCCGATGGGCACCTGGCAGCTGCCGTTCAGGCGGCGCACCAGGGCGCGTTCTGCCACAAGGCGTGCGCTGGTGTGTTCGTGGTGCAGGGGGCGCAGCAGGGCTTCCAGCTCGGGGTCGCGGCGGCACTCGATACCGACAGCGCCCTGGCCGCCGGCGGGAAGCAGAATTTCCGGCGCCAGGAAGTCGCGGATACGCTCGCGCATTTCCAGTCGCAGCAGGCCGGCGGTGGCCAGAATAATCGCGTCGTATTCACCGGCGTCCAGTTTGGCGAGGCGTGTGTTGACATTGCCGCGGAGGAATTTGACTTGCAGGTCCGGCCGTCGCGCCAGCAGCTGGCACTGGCGGCGCAGGCTGGAGGTGCCGACCACGGCACCCTGTGGCAGTGCGTCGATATCGGCGAAGTGATTGCTCACAAAGGCGTCGCGCGGGTCTTCCCGCTCGCAGATCACCGGCAGGTGCAGCCCCTCGGGGAACTCCATCGGTACGTCCTTCATGGAGTGCACGGCAATATCGGCGCGGCCTTCCAGCATGGCCTTTTCCAGCTCTTTCACAAACAGCCCCTTGCCGCCCACCTTGGCCAGCGGTATATCCAGCAGCTGGTCGCCGCGGCTGGTCAGGGGCAGCAGCTCGACCTTTAGCTGGGGGTGGTGCTTCTCGAGTTCAGCGCGGACAAATTCGGCCTGCCAGAGTGCCAGGGCGCTCTCACGGGTGGCGATGCGGATTCGGGAAATGGACATGCTGGAATATCGGTCGCTTGGGAAATGGGCGGCAATTCTAGCAGAGAGACTCCCCGGCTGTAGCGGGGCAGATGCGAAGGCGTGCTTTCAGGAGGCGCGGGCGCGCAGCCAGTCCTCGAGAATGATGCGTGCGGCGATGGAATCGACGGGGTCCTCGGCGAAGTTGCCGCGATGACCGCGTTCGTAGGCCTCTTCCTTGGCGGCGCGGGTGCTGAGCCGTTCGTCGATAAACTCCACCGGAAGCCCGGTGCGCCCGTGCAGCCGATTGCCGAATTTGCGCGCCCGCTGGCTCAGCTCGCTCTCGCTGCCGTCCATGTTGAGAGGCAGGCCCACCAGCAGCAGGGCGGGCTGCCATTCATCAATCAGGCGCTGCAGCAGGGTCCAGTCCGGCTGCCCGTCCCTGGCGGGCAGGGGCTTAAGTTCGCGGGCGCTGTCGGTGACGCTCTGCCCATAGGCGGTGCCAATGGAGCGCGTGCCGAAGTCAAAGGCGAGGGCGGTTAGGGGTTTCATAGGCGCTTCATGACGGGTTGGTGAGGGGTGGCTGGGGATAGGGGCCTGTTGGGCGTTGCGTCTCTGTCGGCGGGGCGTAGGGCGTTATGGCAACGGCTTCAGGCATGCCCGGCCTGAGAGCCAATACCGCTCAGATCGATGCCGTGGCGCGCGGCGGCGGTATACCAGCGCTTCTCCGAAGGGGTGGCAAACAGGATCTCCGGTTCAGCCGGCAGGGTCAGCCAGGCATTCTCCAGCAGCTCCTGCTCCAGCTGGCCGCCTTCCCAGCCTGAATAGCCCAGCGCCACCAATACATCATCCGGGCCGCGGCCGGCCGCCAGTGACTCCAGAATATCCTTGGAGGCGGTCAGGCTGATGTCGTCGCTGACCGGCACTGTGGAGTCAAACTGCATGCCGGTACCGTGCAGTACAAAGCCCTGCTCCGGGGCCAGTGGGCCACCCAGCAGCACCAGCTCGCTTCCGCGCAGGCTGCGGTCGGCCAGGGACAGCTGGCGAAATACATCGTGCCATTGCACCTTGCTGGGCACGTTAAGCACGATGGCCATGGCGCCCTCGGGACTGTGCTCGCAGACAAAGGCGATGGCGTGCTGGAAGCGGGGATCCTCCATGCCGGGCATGGCCAGCAGGAACTGACCGCGCAGGCTGTTGTGGGTGAGGTCGCTGTCGATGTTTTGTCTGTGCATAAGCTCAGTTTAGTGTGGACCCGGGCTGCCTGGCTCAGCCTCTTGGCGGCGCCGCCTCCGCGGTGGTGGTAAATCCGGTCATTTCAAAGCGCCAGGTGCGGATAATCTCGAGGCGGTCGGCTTCTTTGCGGATCTCCGCTGGAAAGGGAGCAAAGGGTGACGCCAGACGCACGATCTGTTGCGCGGCGTCGTCGAGTACGGCCTCACCGGAGGATTGCAGTATACGCACCTCTTCCACGGCGCCGGTGGGCAGGAGTCGGACCATCATGCGCAGCTTACCGGTGATCTGCTGCTGCAGGGCCGCCTCGGGGAAATTGTCATTGCCAATGGCCTCCACCTTCTGGCGCCAGCCGTGCAGATATTCGGCATCGGCGGAAGCGCGCGTGGCCACCGAGGTGAGCCGCCGCACTCGCGGGCGCTGGGCGATGGTCTGGCGGATTTTGTCGAGTCGCGCCTGCAGGCTGGCGATTTCCGGGTGTGACAGCGGCAGGTCGTTGGGGGCGTTGCCTTCGCGCTCTTTGGAGGGCTTGTCCTCCGCCGTCAGTTCCGGCGCCCGCTGGGGGCTTTCGCCGATGGTGGTGACCAGCTGCCGGCGCTGATCGGCCGGGCGCGCCGCCCGCTGCTGCGGCAGGGGGTTGACCTCCCTGATCACAGTATCGGCGATCTCGGCGCGGCGGTTGGTGGAGAGTTCCCGGGGGTCCTCCGCTGTACCGCTGGCCTCCTGATTGTGCTGGGCCAGATAGTCGGCATCTTCGGGGGCTGCGGCTGTGTGGTGCTGAGCCAGGGTCACTTCGAGCGTTGGGGGCGCTTGGCTGCCCTCCGGTGCGGTGAAGGCCACACCGAAGATCACCAGGGCGTGGAAAGCTCCGGCGAGAAAAAGGGCAAACACGAAGCGATCGTGCTGGGCAGCCTGCTGCTGGTTCGGTCTGGCGGTGGAAGTCATTATTGCTTTTTTGTTACTGCTCAAATTACCGCGAGTAAGCCCGCATTGCGGGTGGGGGTAGAGTTTACCCCTTTTGTGCCAGTCGTTGTGTGATGGCGCTCATCAGCAGGGCGCCGATATCGGTGTTGAATGCCGCATCGATTTCTCGCGCACAGGTGGGGCTGGTGACGTTGATCTCGGTCAGGTAATCCCCGATCACATCCAATCCAACAAAAAGCAGCCCTTTCTCTTTCAGTGTGGGCGCCACCTGCTCGACAATCCAGCGGTCCCGGTCGGTCAGCGGGCGTGCCTCGCCGCGGCCGCCGGCAGCCAGGTTGCCGCGGGTTTCGCCGGCTTCGGGAATCCGGGCCAGGCAATAGGGCACCGCTTCACCATCGACCACCAGAATACGCTTATCGCCCTGTTTGATCTCAGGAATGTAGCGCTGGCCCATGATCTGTTTGCGGCCATGCTCGGTCAGCATCTCGAGGATCGCGCCCAGATTGGCCCCATCCGGCTTGCAGTGGAAGATGCCGCTGCCGCCCATGCCGTCGAGCGGCTTGAAGATGACATCCTGGTGGCTGGCGTGGAAGGCGCGCAGCCTGGCCATATCCCGGCTGACGATCAGGGGCGGGCAGCACTGGGGGAAGCGCGTAGCGAAAATCTTTTCGTTGCAGTCCCGCAGTGACTGGGGCTTGTTGACCACCAGGGCCCCTTCGACTTCAGCGGCTTCTAGGATATAGGTTGAATAGACATATTCATTATCGAACGGCGGGTCGACCCGCATGATGATGCTATCCAGCTCGCCGAGGGGCATTGGGGCCCGGGCACCGAGGGCATACCAATGCTCGGGGTCGTTAAACACCTGCAGCGGGCGGCCAGAGCCCATGGCCTTGCCGCCGTCGAGATAGAGGTCTGACTGCTCGAAATAATAGAGCGTAAAGCCGCTGTGCTGGGCTGCCAGCAGGAGGGCGAGGGTGGTGTCTTTCTTGAAGTTGATGTTGGCGATGGGGTCCATCACCACCCCGAGAGTATGGCTCATAGCGTGTTCCGTGCTGGCTAAATAAACGACAGGCGGCTGGGCCGGAGTCGGGATAAGGTAAGAGCTGCTCGGCGGCGGTGCAACCATTTGCCACATTCGCAGCCCCGCGCCGGATTAGGCCGCAGTTTGCGGGTACCTTACCAGCGTACCAGGTAGATTCAGTGTGGCTTCTGTGATAAAAGTTGCCATTGTTGTGCGACCTCGGCGATGGTGCCTGCCGCGATGGATGCGGGTGCCGACTGGTGAAGTCTGTCGGCGAGGCGTCCAGACCCTGACGTGGTAGACAATAAGGGTCCGCAAAATAGGGTCCGCGAAAGTCGCGGATGCGCGGCCCGAAAATAAGTAAACAGGGGATTTAAGAACACTATGGACCTGAACTGGGAAAGCCTGACGGTAATGGTGATCGACGATAGCAAGACGATTCGTCGCACCGCTGAGACCCTGCTGCAAAAAGCCGGGTGTACCGTGGTGACTGCTACGGATGGTTTCGATGCTCTGGCAAAAATCGCCGACTCGCGGCCCGATATCATCTTTGTGGACATCATGATGCCGCGTCTCGACGGTTATCAGACCTGCGCCCTGATCAAGAACAACAGCGAATTCCGCTCGACGCCGGTGATCATGCTGTCCAGTAAGGATGGCCTGTTCGACAAGGCCAAGGGGCGCGTTGTGGGCTGCGATCAATACCTGACCAAGCCATTCAGCAAGAGCGAGCTGCTCGATGCGATTTCTGCGCATGCCAAGCCGCACCACGCCGCCTGAAATATTGGCAACAGATTATGAGCATGCTGCGCTCACGGCATAGAATGTTCTTACTGAAGGCTGCGCAGCAATAATCTGCAGTCTCTCCAGGGGGGGGCTTCGGGGCTCTGCGGTTGGATCGTAAATAACGAAAAAAAGGATTGACGGGCGGCGTGGGCCGGAATTACCGGAATTGCGCCGGCAAATAACGACAACACAATATCGCCGCACCCTTGCTGGTGCGGCAGACCAAATCAAAGTTGCGGGGAACTTATGGCACGAGTACTCATTGTTGACGACTCTCCTACCGAGACTCACAAACTGACCACCATTCTTGAAAAAAACGGCCACGCGGTGATCACTGCCACCAATGGCGAGAACGGTGTGGATGTGGCGCGGCAGCAGCGCCCTGACGTAATCCTCATGGATATCGTTATGCCGGGACTGAATGGCTTTCAGGCCACTCGTCAGTTGAGCAAAAACGGCGATACCAGCGGTATCCCGATCATTATGGTTACCACCAAAGACCAGGATACCGACCGGGTCTGGGGGATGCGCCAGGGCGCCCGCGCCTACCTGACCAAGCCTGTGGACGAGAGTAAGCTGCTCGGCACCATTGAGGAGGTGTTGGCCTAGGCCAGCCACAAAAACCTGTGCAGTCAAACAAGACTCCCTATCTCGCGCTGGTTGAAATGGCCGCGCGCGCCAAGGCTCAGGTCGGAGGCCTGCCTGGGCGTCAGGAGGTTAAGCCGTACTGGAGTGGTGTCGGTTTTTCTCTTCTCGGGCACAAGTTTGTGGTGCCCATGGACGATGTTGCGGAACTGCTTGAAGTTCCGCAGCACACTTTTATTCCCGGTGTGCAGCCCTGGGTGCGCGGGGTGGCCAACGTGCGTGGCCGCCTGCTGCCCCTGTTCGACATGACGGCCTTTTTTGGTGGCCCAATGCGCACAACCCGCCAGCGACGGCGTGTGCTGGTGATCGAGTGGGGTAAGGTCTACGCCGGATTGATCGTCGACGAGCTGCACGGCATGCAGCACCTCGCCCTTGAGTATGCGGATCACGCTCCCAGCGACTTGACCGAGCCGTTTGCCCCGATGGTCAATGGCCAGTTCAAGCTGCAGCAGGATCGCTGGCTGGTTTTTGATGTTCGCGCGCTTCTCGATGATTTTCAGTTTATGGACGTTGCCGCTCACTAGTGGCGCGTTACCCGGTCGCTTCCGCCGGGTTTGCAATGGGGGTGGCAGAGGTTGGCAGATTGCGCCGGTATTCGGCAGCTGCAATCCTCTGCGGGTAAATCGTTAAACACACTGTGGTGATAAAAAGAATTGGCCTGAGCAACAGGTCCGCCAGGAGTAAACTATGAAAACAGGCTCCCAGAGTTCCTTTTCCGCGCTGCGCAGTAATCCCGCCGCGCTGTTTATGGGTCTGCTGGTGCTCGCCACGCTGGCGGCACTGATCGTCAGTATCTACCTGGTGCAGACCCGGGGCGATCGAGACAAGGAATACCTGCAGCAGGTCGCAGAGTTGCGCGCACTGTCTTACCAGATTGTTTCCTTTGCACCGGCGGCCACTTCAGGCAGCGAGCGCGCATTTGCCGGCCTTGAGCAGGTGGTTAGGGAGATGAACGCCATATCGGCCAAGCTTGCGGGAGCGGATGAGAGCACTCGCACAGCGCTGCGCAAGGAGCTCTCCGATTACGATAAGGTCTGGCGCGAGCTGCGCGACAGGGTCGACACCATCGTTGGCAACAAAGACCAGATTGTACTGCTCAACGATGTGGCCATCACCCTGAAGGACTCGCTGCCGGAGCTGCAGGCTGAGCACAACAATATTGTGGAAATCCTGCTGGCCAACGACGCACCGGCGAATCAGGTTGAGCAGGCCCAGTTGCAGGTCTGGCGCGCGGAGCGTATCGGCCGCAATATTGACAAGATGCTGCAGGGTGGCGCCGACGCCGAGAGCGCCGCTGATCAGTTCAACACGGACGCCAGCCTGTTCGGTAAAGTCGTGGAGGGGATGAAAAACGGTGACGTGGTCATGGGAATCTCCCGCGTAACCGATGAAGAGGCACGGGAATCTCTGGAGGAGATTACCGAGCTTTTCGAATTTGTGAGTTCGTCCGTAAGGGAAATCTTCGAGGCGACGCCGGCCCTGTTTGCAACTCGCCAAGCCGCAGACGGTATTCTGATTTCCTCGCCGCAGCTGCTTGAAGCGCTCAACACCCTCAACGATCGCATCGTTAACCTGTCCAGTGAGCGCCAGCCAAACAACCTGACTATCGCGATTATCGCTGGTGTGTTCGTGCTGTTGATCTTCATCATGATGATCGTGGCCTTCTCCGGCACCCGCCGCAGCCTGCGCGCCGAGTCCGAGACCAATGAGCGCAACCAGCAGGCCATTATGCAGCTGCTGGACGAGCTGGCCGACCTCGCCGACGGTGACCTCACCACCTCGGCAACGGTAACCGAGGCCTTCACCGGCGCCATCGCCGACTCCATCAACTACACCATCGACCAGCTGCGGGTTCTGGTGTCGCGAATCAACAATGCGGCCCAGGAAGTATCCACCCTTTCCCAGGATACCCAGCAGACGGCCCTGCACCTGGCTGAGGCCTCCGAGCACCAGGCGCAGGAAATTGCCGGGGCATCGGCGGCTGTGAACGAAATGGCCGTGACCATCGACCAGGTATCTGCCAACGCCGCCGAATCTGCCCAGGTGGCCGAGCGCTCGGTACAGATCGCCAACAACGGCGCCAAGGTGGTACGCAACACCATCAAGGGCATGGATACCATCCGCGAGCAGATTCAGGACACCTCCAAGCGGATCAAGCGCCTGGGTGAGTCCTCCCAGGAAATTGGCGATATCGTTAGCCTGATTAACGATATTGCCGACCAGACCAATATTCTGGCCCTGAACGCCGCCATCCAGGCCAGCATGGCTGGTGACGCGGGACGCGGCTTCGCGGTGGTTGCGGACGAAGTACAGCGGCTCGCGGAGCGCTCGGCCGCTGCGACCAAGCAGATTGAGGGCCTGGTAAAAGCGATTCAGTCGGATACCAACGAGGCCGTTGTCTCGATGGAGCAAACCACCACAGAAGTGGTGCGTGGTGCGCGCCTGGCGCAGGATGCCGGTGTTGCCCTGGAAGAAATTGAAGGCGTATCCACCAATCTGGCCGCATTGATTCAGAACATCTCCAACGCTGCCCGCCAGCAGGCCTCCTCCGCGGGTCACATCTCCAACACGATGAACGTGATTCAGGAGATTACCTCTCAGACCTCCGCCGGTACCCAGGCTACCGCGCAGTCTATTGGTAACCTGGCCGAGACCGCCAACGCCCTGCGCGATTCCGTTGCCGGCTTCAAGCTGCCGGCAGGCGAGACCGCTGTCGAGGGCAGTGAGCTGTACGATGTGGAACTGCCCGATATGGCCGATGACGACTTCCCGATGATGCTCGATGACGAATCTGAATTGGGCGAGCCCAGCCAGGAGGAGCGCGCTCTGGCCTGATGAGGACGCCTGGGGGCGAAGGGCGAGGCGTTTTAGCCCAGCCTTTTGCATGCGGCCGGTGTATGACGTCAGGCCTGCCACGCGCGACGGCCCGATTCGGAAACCCGCGTACAGACAGAATTACTGAGGACTTGGCGTGAGTCACGACAATCCCAATTTTCAGGCCTTGGATTGGCTGTCCGGAGAGATTAATGAGTCTCTGGCGCAGGCGCGTCAGTCTCTCGAGCATTTCGCTGCGGATGCAGGTGGTGACACCAGTGTGTTACAGAACGGTATGGCTCTGGTTCACCAGGTCCACGGCAGTCTGCATATGGCCGAGCTTACCGGCGCGGCCATGCTGGCCGAAGAAATGGAGCAGCTGTTGCAGGCGCTGGCTTCCGGTGAGACGCAAAACACCGAGGAGACACGTGAGTTCCTGATGCGGGCTCTGCTTGAATTGCCGCTCTATCTGGAAAAGGTCGCTTTCCAGCGCCGCGACAACCCGGTGCTCCTGCTGCCGCTGTTGAATGACCTGCGCGCCGTGCGCCGAGAGCGCCTGATTACCGAAGGTGCAATCTTCGCGCCGGACCTGTCATCACTGGATACGGTGGCGGGCAGGCGCCAGCCGATTACCGCAGACAACGCGCGTCTCCAGGATCTGGTGACGAAGCTCCGCAAAATGTATCACGTGGCCGCGGCCGGCCTCATACGAGATGTCAATAGTGGTGACAACCTCGCCTACCTGAAGAAGGTCTGCGAAAAGATGTCACTGCTGTACAGCGGCAGTATTCGACAGCCGCTGTGGCAGATTCTCGATGGAATTTTCGATGCCATCGATGCCCACCAGCTGAGTGTCATGCCCGCTCTGCGCCAGTTGCTGCGCCGGGTGGATGTGGAGTTCCGCCTTTTGCTGGGGCGTGGCGCAGCTGTCCTGGATGCAAAGCTGGATCGCGATCTGGTTCGCAATCTTCTTTTCTATGTTTACCTGAGTGGCCCCAACGGCAGCAAGCGGGAGACCCTGTACCGGGTTTACTCACTCGATCGCGCAGTCCCCGGCACCCCGCGGCCCGATACCGGCGATGCCCTGGCGATGGGCCCTGAGGCCCTTGGAACCGCCGTAACGGCGTTGCGGGAAGAGTTGCGCGGCTTGCGTGAGGGGCTGGATCCGGAAGCTGCCGGTGGAACGCGTGCGCCACTTTCCGACAGCTCAGTAGTGGCAAAAAGAATTGCCGATACCCTCGGTGTGCTGGGGCTGGAAGAGCAGCGCCTTCGCGCGCGCAGTATTTACGAATCCCTGCGGGATGCTTCCCGCAGTGCGGATCCCGAGGATCTGCTAATGCAGGCGGCGGGGGAGCTGGTACAGCTGGACTCGGCCCTGCAGTCGGCGATGAGCCGCAACAGGGGTTCAAGCAGCACCGAGCCGTTGATGGGCGATGCCACAGAGTCTGTCCTGCGGGAGGCCCGTGCGGGTCTCGAGCAGGTCAAGGAGGCCGTGGTCGAGTTTATCGCCAGTCACTGGGATGTGGGTTACCTGCAGCAGGTGCCGGATCGGCTGCAGGAGGTCTGCGGTGGACTCGATATGGTCGGGTATCGCCGTGCCGGCGAGATTGTCAGCGCCTGTCGGCATTACATCAGCAAGGAGCTGATCGATGCCGCCGCGCAGCCCGAGTGGAAGCTGCTCGATACCCTCGCCGATGCCATTACCAGTGTGGAGTATTATCTGGAGCGGCGCGCAGAGGGTATCGAGGACGCCGATATGCTGCTGGCAATGGCCGAGGACAGTGTCGAGGCCCTGGGCTTTGCGGTATCCGGTGTGGAAGACCCGGTACTGACCAGCACTCAGCCGGCCCTTGAACTCGAGGAGCGTGCAGAAGAAGAGGCTGGGCCTGCCGGCTTCGATTTGGAATTGGAAACCGCCAGCGCGGATATCGAAGGCAGCGGAGAAGAGAGCGGCTGGTTTGCCGAGCCTGCCGAGCCTGAAGAGCTCGCTGCGGTGGAAGCGCCCTCCCCCGTTGAGCCCAGCGAGCCCGCCGAGGAGCTCCCATCTGGTGTCGCCGAGGAGACCTATGCGGACAATACCTCCGAGCCGCAAGTATCCCAAGCGCCGGTTGAAACGCTCATAGAGGCCGCAAATGAGGCACCGGTAGCAGCGGCGGCGCTGGAAGATGACGACAGCCTGATTGATGATGAAATCATCGAAATTTTTCTCGAGGAAGCGGGCGAGGTCCTTGAGACCATTGCGGAATACTTCCCCAAATGGGCGGCCAACTTCAACGACCGGGATGCCTTGGTGGAATTCCGCCGTGGTTTCCACACCCTGAAGGGTTCCGGGCGCATGGTCGAGGCCGCCGATATCGGCGAGCTGGCCTGGGCGGTTGAGAATATGCTCAACCGAGTTATCGACAACACGGTCAAGCCCCAGCGGGTACATGCCGAACTGGTAGAGCGAGTCACGCAGAAGCTGCCCTCGATGATCGAGGCCTTCCGCGAGCGCCGCACTGATCCCGAGCCCGAGCGCACCGCCCAGCTTGAATCCTGGGCAGGACAGCTGTCTCGCGGCGAAATTCCTGAGGATCTCGACACTACTGACCCCCAGCAGCAGGTTGTGGAGCCGCAGCCCCCCGTGCAGGAAGCTGGCGAGGAAGTCGATCAGCTGTGGGAAATCTTTGCCCAAGAGGCTGAGACCCACCTGGTGGTGGTCAGTGATTTCCTCAACGAGATGCGCGAGAGTGCGCCTGTCTATGGTGTGCCCTCGGACCCTCTCCATCGTGCACTGCACACTCTCAAGGGTTCCGCGCACATGGCGGAGGTGAAGTCCGTCGCAGAGGTCATCGGTCCGCTCGAAAGGTTTGCCAAGGAATTGCGCACTTACCAGGTACCCATCGATGACGACATTTTCGAGCTGATTAGTGATGGCGCAGACTATGTGCGCATGACACTGAGCCAGATTCGCGCTGGTGAACCTCTGATTATCGACAGGATCGACCAGTTCCTGGCGCGCGTGGAAGAGCTGCAGGAGCGCGCTGTCGGGCACCTGATCCGAGAGCGCGAGGGTGATGCCCCCCGGGCCGTGGACCCTCAATTGCTGGCGGTGATCATGGCCGACGGTATGAAAGTGCTTCTGGACGCGGACCAGATGCTCAACCAATGGCGCTCCAACCCTGACGATACTGCCCTGCTGGAGCCGGTAGCCGAAGAACTCCAGATACTGGAAGATGCAGCCACCCGCGCACAGCTGCCGACGCTGGCGGAGCTATCGCAGTTGCTGCTGGCGGTCTACCGCAAGGTGATTGACGGCCGGCTGGAGGTGGAGCCCGCACTCTGGTCGTCTCTGGAGCAGGGGCACAACGAGCTGCTGGACCTGGTCGATGCGGTTGCCGCAGCGCAGGATTTGCCCAGGGTCAGTGAGGTGGTGGAGGAAGCGCTGCGCTATCTGGTGCAGGATGAAAGCCCATCGACCGGGGAAGAGGATTACGACTGGGCTGAGCTGGGTATCGACACTGCCGATTTGCCCCCAGCGGACGATGGCAATCCTGCGTTAGAGGCTGTAGAGGATATTCCCGCGGCACCTGGAGCGCGGGATGAAGACTACCTGCCGGAGTTGTCGTCGGGTGTGCGGGAAGAGGAACCGCTGCCGCCAGTCACGGCGGAGACAGCCGAAGACGAGATTGGCCTGGAGTTGGTGGATGAAGCGCTGCCGGCTGTGCCTGCCGCTGCTGAAACCGGTTCCGGGTTGGATGGGCTGAATTTAGACGACCTGGGTTTTGATGATCTGATTTCCAGCGGGGATGCCGGGGAACTTTTCGAGTCCGACAGCAAGCCCATTCCAGATTCCAGGCCGGCAGAGAAAGACAATACTGTCAGCGATAAACCGGCTGCAGGAGCTACTCTGCCCCATGAGTCCGCTGACCGCGCCCCTGAGCCGAAAGCCAAGGTGGCGCTACCTGAAGCGGCAGCGGGCTCCGGCGATACCGCCGAGCTGCAGGCACTGCTGTCGGATATTGATCCCGACGTGGTCGAGGTCTTTATGGAGGAGGCCGGCGATCTCATCGATGAACTCGAAGAGCTGATTCAGGCCTGGGAACAGACCCCCTCCGATACCCTTCAGGCGGAAGCGCTCAAGCGTGTATTGCATACCTTCAAGGGTGGCGCACGCATGGCGGGATTGATGGGGCTCGGCGAAGTCGCGCACCGTTTTGAAACGGTCATCGAGGGGATGCAGTCAAATGCCGAACCCACCGCGGAATTTTTTGCCGATGCGCACGCCATCTATGACCGCCTCGCCGGCGGCGTGGAGACTGTCCGTGCCTGGATGGTGGGCAACGAGCAGGAAGCGTTCGGGCGGTTGCTGAGTACGCGCTGGGCCGACGAGCAGTTGGTTGAGAGTACCACACCGGTTGACTATGGAATCGATGCGCCGGATGCGCCCCCTCAGCCTATGCAGCCTGAGCGCGCGCAGGCCCCGCAAGCCTCCGCGCCGAAAGAGCCCGCCGAGGCGAAAGCCCCTGCGCCCGCAAGCATTGACGAAGACTCGGCACAGCAGCTGGTCCCGGCGCAGCATGGCGGCAATGTGCTGCCATTTGTGCGCAAGGGAAGCGTGGTGCAGCCGGGGCAGGTCAACAAGCCGAACCGAGGGCAGCCACAGGAAATGGTGCGGGTGGCTGCGGAGCTGCTCGAAGAACTGGTTAACCTCGCCGGTGAGACCTCCATTTCCCGTGGACGACTTGAGGAGCAGGTCAGTGAGTTCGGTCTGGCACTGGACGAAATGGATATGACGATGCAGCGCCTGAACGAACAGCTGCGTCGTCTCGACCTGGAAACCGAGGCGCAGATTCTGTTTCGACAGGAGCAGCTGGCGGAAAAGGACGATGATTTCGATCCCTTGGAGATGGACCGCTATTCGTCCATTCAGCAGTTGTCCCGCTCGCTGATGGAGTCGACTTCTGACTTGATGGAGCTGCGAGCCACTCTGGGCAACAAGACGCGTGATACGGAAACCCTGCTGCTGCAGCAGTCCAGGGTCAACACCGAGCTGCAGGAAGGTCTAATGCGCAGCCGCATGGTGCCCTTCTCCCGTCTGGTGCCTCGCCTGCGCCGTATCGTGCGCCAGGTGAGCGCCGAGTTGGGCAAGCAGGTGGAGCTGGTTTTCTCCAATGTCGAAGGCGAGCTTGACCGCTCTATGCTGGAGCGGATGGTGGCCCCTCTTGAGCATATGCTGCGCAATGCCGTGGACCACGGCATTGAGATGCCCGCACAGCGGGTGGCGGCGGGCAAGTCGGAAAAAGGCCGAATTACCGTAGCGCTGCAGCGCGAGGGCAGCGAGGTGGTATTGACCATCAGCGATGATGGTGCGGGCATCAACCTGATGCGCGTGCGCCAGCGGGCCGTGGAAAACGGCCTGATGCGGCCGGATGCCGAACTGTCCAACAGTGAGATTCTGCAGTTTATCCTGCATGCAGGCTTCAGTACCGCCGAAAAGGTGACCCAGATTTCCGGGCGCGGTGTGGGACTGGACGTGGTGAGTGCGGAAATCAAACAGATTGGCGGTACTGTCCATATCAATTCGCGCTCAGGCAATGGCACCGAGTTCGTGGTGCGATTGCCGTTCACAGTCTCGGTAAACCGGGCGCTGATGGTGCGTATTGGCGAGGACCTGTTTGCCCTGCCGCTGAACACCATTGAGGGTATTGTCCGCATTAGTCCCCATGAGCTTGAGCACTACTACGGCTCAAGCAATAGCCGTTTTGAGTACGCCGGAGAGCCCTACCAGGTGAATTATTTCGGCCGGCTGCTGCAGTCCGAGGCCCAGCCGAAGCTGAACGTCGAAGATGCGCAGCTTCCGGTACTGCTGGTGCGCTCTGAAGACAACGCCATGGCGCTGCAGGTGGATGAGATTCTCGGCAGTCACGAGATTGTGGTGAAGAGCCTCGGTCCGCAGTTTGCCAGTGTGCAGGGGCTTTCGGGCGCCACGATCACCGGCGATGGTACTGTCGTGGTGATCCTTGATGCCCATGCGCTGCTGCGGCGTCATGCTGCGCAGCTGGCGCGCCCGGAAAGCGCGAAGCTGCCGCAGGGCGTCGTGCGACCGGTGCCGCAGTCGCAGCCTCAGGAAGAGCGACCGCAGACCATTATGGTTGTGGATGACTCGGTGACAGTCCGCAAGGTGACCACGCGCTTCTTGGAGCGTGAGGGTTATATCGCGGTGACAGCCAAAGACGGTCAGGATGCGGTCATCCAGCTACAGGATATGAAGCCGGACCTGATCCTGCTGGATATCGAAATGCCGCGCATGGATGGCTTTGAAGTGGCGCGGCATATTCGCTCCACAAGTGACCTGCGGGATATCCCCATCGTGATGATCACTTCGCGGACAGGCAAGAAGCACCGGGATCACGCCCTCTCACTCGGGGTTAATCAATACCTCGGCAAGCCCTATCAGGAGGAGGTGTTGCTGGCGGCCATCCATGAGCACCTGCCTGAACTGGCTGAGGACCAACGGTGAATAGAGAGAGCGAATGGCGATGAGTGGATTACAAGCCCTTCCGGTCAATATCCCCAGAGAGGTGAGCAGCCTGCTGCTGCCGCTGGCGGATGGCCAGCTGCTGGTGCCGGTTGACACCCTGGTGGAGGTTATTGGAGTGCAGGCGCCGCTATCTGTCTATGGCGCCCCGGATTGGTATCTCGGTGAACTGAAGTGGCGTGAGCAGCGCTTGCCGCTGGTTTCCTTTGAGGTGCTGCGCGGCAGTTCTCTGGCAATGGGTGGCGACAGTGGCCGTATTGCCGTGCTGAATACCGGCAATGCGGAAGGGGGCTTGCCCTTTGTGGCCCTGATGCTCAGGGGCACTCCGCGCTTGGTGCGGGTTGTTCAGAGTGACTTGGCCGGCCGCAACCAATCCTGTAAGAGTGGCGAGCTGATGCACGTGGCATTGTCAGGTGAGGAGGCGGTAATACCGGACCTGCAGGCGCTTGAGACTGCCTGCCTGCAATATCACCGCGGGGGTTAGCCAGGGTTTTATTTATCGGTTACTTGCCAGCCATTTGCCAATAAAAAACGGGGCCATCAGGCCCCGTTTTTTATGACAGGTGATGTCTATGAATGCTCGTCTCAGAACAGTTCGTCAGGAAGAGACTCCTGTTGTTGCTGGGGTTGCGGGTTGCCGGAGTCCCTGTCATTGGAGTAAACCGGTGCTATAGAACGATAGCTTTCCCGTCCCGGGACTCGATCGGCACGAAAGATCTCGAACATACCACCAGCGGAAGTGCGTCGACCGGTGTTAGGGTTGATGCGAACGGTAACGATATTATCCGGCTGCGGCAGGTGGCGTTCCGGCTGGCCCTCCAGTGCGACGGTCATATAGTCTATCCAGATGGGCAGGGCGGCAGAGCCGCCGTATTCGTTCTTGCCCAGCTCTTCGTTGGAGTCGAAACCAACCCAGGTGCTGGTCGCCAGATGTGGGCTGTAACCGGAGAACCAGGCGTCTCTGGGGCCGTTTGTGGTACCCGTCTTGCCGGCAATGTCGCCGCGCTTCATGGCCAGCGCCTTGCGCCCGGTGCCTTTCTTGACCACATCCTTCAGCATGGAGTCCATGATGAAGGAGGTCTCGGCAGACATGACCCGTGGTGCACGAGGAAGGGCCTGCTCAGCGGACTCATTATGGAGTGGACTTACGTGTAGGGTGCGCAAGTTTAGAGGCTCTTGGCTCGGTTCGATTGCTGCAGCTTCCATTTGCACCGCCTCAAGGTCCAGTGGTTCACTCTGCAGTACTTCTTTGCCCGGCTCCGGGCAGTCTCTGCACACCGTGAGCGGCAGGGATTGATAGACCACATCGCCATTCACATCCAAAACACGGTCGACAAGGTAGGGCTCGACGCGGTAGCCGCCGTTGGCAAAAGCCGCGTAACCGCGGGCCATTTCTACCGGTGTCAATGCCGAGCTGCCGAGCGCGATGGTGAGGTTGCGGGCGAGCTTGCTGCGCTCAAAGCCAAAGCGTTCAACAAAAGTCAGCGCGTTGTCGATACCGAGGGCCTGCAACAGCCGGATGGAGACCATGTTGCGGGATTTGTACAAGGCTTTGCGCAGTCGGGTGGGTCCCAGGAAGGTGCCGGTATCGTTCTCGGGCCGCCAGACATCCTGCACGTTGGTCTCTTCGAAGATGATCGGTGCATCGTTGATCATGCTGGCCGCGGTGTAACCCCGCTCGATGGCAGCGGCGTAAATGAACGGCTTAAAACTGGAGCCGGGTTGGCGAGCGGCTTGAATGGCGCGGTTGAAATGGCTCTGGCGGAAGTCGTATCCCCCCACCAATGCTCGTATCGCGCCGTCTCCGGGAGCCAGGGAGACCAGGGTTCCCTGAGCTGCGGGGACCTGGGCCAGGTGCCACTCCTCGCGTATTTGTGGTTTTTCCAGCGGCGCAGCCGCTTCACCGGGGTCGGCAAAAGGGTCGCGGCTCGGGGGAAGCTGGCTGTCACTAATGCCGCCTGCTACTTGCGTGTCATCGTCAGTGTCAACTTCTACCCTGCGCAGACGGATGACATCACCCGGGGCGAACATCTCCTCGGCGGATTTCAGGCGAGGCCCGCGGGCATTTTCAGAAAGAAATGGCCGGATAGAGTCGAGGCCGTTCTCCCAGGATACCTCGACGATACGGCGATCGCGCAGCTGTACCTGCAATTTCTTCGGCTCAACCGCGGTAACCACCGCCGGCTGTAGCCCGCCGAGAGGGGGAATCTGATTGAGGAGGTCGATAAGTCTGTCGCTGTCCTGCAGCAGATCTTGGTCAAGGCGCTGCTCGGGGCCGCGGTAGCCGTGTCGACTGTCGTAGGTCTCAAGACCGCGCTGCAGTGCATCCTGAGCCGCCTGCTGCAGCCGGCTGTCCACCGTGGTGATGACCTGGTAGCCGTCGGTGTAGGCGCTGTCCCCAAAGAGCTCTACAGCCTCTTTGCGCGCCATTTCGGCGATATAGGGGGCATCAAGATCGAGATCACGGGGGTGGTGACGGGCCGTGACCGGGGCCGTGATGGCGTTCTGGTAGTCCGCTTGGTCGATATGGCCCAGCTCCAGCATGCGGCGCAGAATCCAGTTGCGACGCACCAGGGCGCGGCTGGGATTGGCGAGGGGGTTGTAGGTGGAGGGGGCCTTGGGCAGGCCCGCCATCATTGCCAGCTGGGCCAGATTGAGCTCGGCGATATCGCGACCGTAGTAGACCTGTGCAGCGGCCTGAAATCCATAGGCACGGTTGCCGAGGAAGATTTTGTTGATATACAGCTCGAGAATCTCGTCCTTGCTCAGCTCACGCTCAATCTGCAGAGAGAGGAGTATCTCGTTGAACTTCCTCACGAAGCGCTGTTCACGGCTCAGGAAGAAGTTGCGGGCCACCTGCATGGTCAATGTGCTGCCGCCGGACTGGATGGAGCCGGTTTGTACCAGCTGCGATACCGCTCTCATAAGCCCTTTGATGGAAACACCTGGGTGGGAGTAGAACCCATCATCCTCAGCGGCGAGGATGGCCTTGATAAAGAGTTCCGGGGTCTGTTCGATACCGATGGGGTCGCGGCGTTTCTCGCCAAACTCCCCAATCAGCTTGAGGTCCTGAGAGTAGACGCGCAGCGGCGTCTGCAGGCGGATGTCGCGAAGACTCTCGACGGAAGGGAGGCCAGGGTTGAGATACAGGTAAATACTGGCAAAGGCCATGGCTGTGGCGGCAGCCCCTGCAAGGGCGAGCCATAACAGCGAAAACAGGCGATTGCGGGCTTTTTCGGACATGTAGCTGAGCTTCTGGTTTACGTCTGAATCAGAACGGGTGAATAATTATACGAATATTGTACGATGATACCTATGCAATTGCCGGTTGCAGCTGCAATTTAAAGTGCTATAACATCAAATCTCCATAACCCACGGAAAAGATAAGAAAAATGGGTATGCTCCCTTTTCTCAACAAGGGCCCTAAGATCTTGCTGGGGCTGGACATCAGCTCCACCGCGGTCAAGTTGCTGGAGCTCAGTCGCAACGGTGACAAATACCGGGTCGAATGTTACGCGGTAGAGCCGCTGCCGCCCAACGCCGTGGTGGACAAGAATATCAATGACGTGAGCGCGACCGCTGAGGCCATCCGCAAGGTGGTGCGCCGCTCCAAGACCCGTCTGCGTCAGGCCGCTGTCGCGGTATCCGGCTCTGCGGTGATCACCAAGACCCTGGATATGGCCGCAGACATGAATGAGGAAGCCCTCGAGGCGCAGATCGCGGTTGAGGCCGAGCAGTACATTCCCTACCCGTTGGATGAGGTCAACCTGGATTTTGAGGTGCAAGGCCCCTCAGAGAAGGGAGAGGGGTTGGTGGAGGTGCTGCTTGCGGCCTGTCGCAGCGAGACAATTGAGCAGCGCGAGGCGACTCTGGAGGAGGCGGAGCTTAAAACCGAAGTTGTGGATGTCGAGGCTTATGCCATCGAGCGCTCCTACACGCTGATGGAGCGGCAGTTTCCTCCGCAGGAGCAGCTGGTCGTCGCTGTGATTGATATCGGGGCCACCATGACAGCGCTTTCGGTGCTGGTAGATGGTAAAACGGTGTACACCCGCGAGCAGCTATTTGGTGGCCGCCAACTGACCGATGAGATTCAGCGGCGCTATGGTCTCTCCACGGAGGAGGCTGGCCTGGCTAAGCGTCAGGGCGGCAGCGGCCTGCCAGATGATTACTATCCCGAGGTGCTGGAGCCCTTCCTCGACGCGGTGGTGCAGCAGGTGACCCGCTCGCTGCAGTTTTTCTATTCTTCTACCTCGTATAGTGATGTGGACTACATCCTCCTCGGTGGCGGTGTTGCGGCCATGGAGGGGCTTTCTGACCTGGTGAGTGAAAAGCTGGGTAAGCCCGCGGTGGTCGCCAACCCCTTCCAGCATATGGCGGTGGCCTCACGGGTTAATCGTCAGGCTCTGGCTAATGAGGCGCCCGCTCTGATGATTGCGGCGGGTCTCGCCATGCGCGAGAAGGAGTACTGATTATGGCCAAGATTAACCTAAGGCCCTGGCGAGTTGAGTATCGTGCGCAAAAGCAGAAAGAGTTCCAGCAGATTGCAGTGGTGGTTGCGGGTATCGCCGCAGCGTTAGTGTTCTCCTGGAAGACGGTGGTCGACGGGCAAGTTTCTAATCAGAACGAGCGCAACAGTCTGCTGCAGACCGAAATCAGCGCACTGGAGAAACAGGTTCGTGAGATCAAGGACCTGAAGAAGCGCCGACAGGAATTGATTGACCGCATGCGGGTTATTCAGGAGCTCCAGGGCAACCGCCCCCTCGCTGTCCGTTATTTCGATGACCTAGTGCACGCTACGCCCGAGGGCTTGTGGCTGACCGGTCTCAAGCGAGAAGCAAAGGCGCTCCAGATCACCGGTGTTGCCGAATCCAACAACCGGGTTTCGTCATTTATGCGCAACTTGGACCAGTCTGACTGGTACGAGTCTCCGAATCTTACGGGCGTTACCGCAAAGCCCGAGTTTGGCGAGCAGGCAAGTGCTTTCCAGATGTCGGTCATGGTAAGTGATCGCAAGAAGCAGGAAGACGCAGAACAACAATAATCAGCGGCGGCCGCTGAACAAAGGGTTCAAATCATGGCGTGGGAAGATACGCTCAAGCAGCTGCAAGACTTCGATATCGAAAGTATTGATTTTAAGCGCGTGGGCGTCTGGCCTTTGGCCGGGCGCATTGCGCTGTTGGTTGTTATTGCGCTGGGGGTAGTAAGCTGTGGTTACTATTTTATGGTCGCTGATCGATACCAGCAGCTGGAGTCGGCAACAAGAAAAGAAGAGCAGCTTTTCAGCAGGTTCAAACAGAAATCCTTTGAAGCGGCCAATCTCGATGCCTACCGCGAACAGCTGGTAGAGATGGAGGAGACTTTCGGGGCCCTTTTAAAGCAATTGCCGAAAGATACCGAAGTGCCTGGGCTGCTGGAGGATATCGACGAGTACGGGCGCGGAAGCGGCCTGGCGATTCAGAAAATTGCGCTTGAAGGCGAGCAGGTCGGTGAGTTCTATGTCGAGCTACCGATTCGCATCGAGGTGAAGGGGGGGTACCACGAATTTGGTGCCTTTATCAGTGGTATCGCAGGTATGCCCCGCATTGTTACCTTGCACGATTTCACTATCGATACCAGCAAGGACGGCAGCGCAATGCTGAGTATGAGCATTAGCGCCAAGACTTATCGCTATAAAGAGCAGGGGGAGAATGGATGAACAGACTATTTGCCCTTGTGCTCATCAGCGTCTCTGTCACCGGTTGCAGCTTGGATGGCAGTCACAGCGACTTGCGCCGGGACATGGCCGAGGTCAAGGCCAGCCCCAAAGGCCGGATTGAGCCGATACCGACGTTTACTCCCTATAGCCCCTACGTCTACAGCGCGGCTGCCAAGCGCAGCCCATTTACGCGCCCGGTATTGGACTCCGAGCGGCGCTTGATGGGGCGGCGCCTCGATGTGGCTCCAGATGTGGATCGACGCAAGGAGCTGTTGGAGCGGTTTAACTTTGACGCACTCTCGATGGTGGGCACTCTATCACGCAGTGGGCAGATCTGGGTGCTGGTTGATGACGGAGAGGGGGGGATTCACCGGATTACCGTCGGTAACTATCTGGGCAAGAACCACGGCCGCGTGGTGAGTGCCTCCGCATCACAGCTGGATGTACTGGAAATTGTACCGGACGGCACCGGTGGCTGGATTGAGCGGCCGCGGGCGCTGACTTTGGAAGAGAAGGACAAACCATAATGATAAAAAAGCAACTCACCAAAGTAATTGCGGGTGCAAAAACCTTGCTGTTGGCTTTGGCATTGATGCCTACAGTTTCCCTGGCGCAGCCCAATCAGCTTAACGATATCCAGTTCTCCGAGCTGCCCGGTAACCGGGTGCAGTTGCGGCTCAGTTTCACTGATATCCCACCGGAACCCAGTGGTTACACCATTGAGCGGCCGGCCCGCATCGTGATGGACTTTGACGGCGTGGAGAGTGCGCTGCCGCAAAAAAAATATGCTCTGGGCATCGGTGGGGCCCGCAGCGCGGTGGTGGTTTCCGGCGAGGATCGCACGCGCCTGATCGTCAGCCTGGATCAACTACCTGTCTACACCAGTGAGCGCCAGGGTAATCAGGTGGTGATGGAAATCGGAACCGACACGGCAAAGGCTGCCACGGTAGCCGCCACTGTGGCATCTGCACCGCAGCCTGACCAAGCCCTGGATTTGGGGGGGCAGGAGCGCTTTCGCACTGCTGGCACCGTGGCCATTAATAACATTGATTTCCGCCGCGGCGAAGCCGGTGAGGGTAAAGTAATAGTCAGCTTGAGTGACCCGGCGGTGAATATCGATGTGGAGCGCACCAAGGGGCGTATTCTGCTGACCTTCCTCGGAGCCGAATTGCCGGAGTCACTGCGTCAGCGTCTTGACGTTACTGATTTTGCCACCCCGGTGCAGTCAATCACCGTGGACTACGATGGGCGCAATACTGTCATTGCGGTGGATCCATCATCGGGAGATTACGACTACCTGGCTTATCAGGCGGATGATCAGTATGTGCTGAGCGTCAAACCGCTGACGGTGGCGGAGGTGCGCGAGCAACGGCAGCAATTCCAGTTCGCCGGAGAGAAACTTTCTCTGAACTTTCAGGACATTGAGGTCCGCGCCGTATTACAGCTTATCGCCGATTTTACCAACCTAAATCTGGTAGCCAGCGACACGGTGCAAGGGCGCATAACATTGCGTCTCGATGGGGTGCCTTGGGATCAGGCACTGGCGCTGATTCTAAAGGCCAAGGGATTGGACAAGCGGCAGGAGGGCAATGTGATCATGGTGGCGCCGGCGGCGGAGATCGCCGAGCGCGAACGCCAGGAACTGGAGTCGCGCAAGCAGCTGGAAGAACTGGCGCCGCTGCGTACCGAGTTTATCCAGGTGCGCTACGCCGATGCAGGGGCGATGTTTTCCCTATTTTCCGGTGAAGGTAGCGACGGTAGCGGTGATAAGGAGCGCAGTATCCTCTCCTCCCGTGGCAGCGTGATCATCGACGAGCGGACCAATACCATCATACTCACCGAAACTGAAGCTAAGATTGCCGAGTTTCGTGACCTGATCGCTGCGTTAGATATCCCTGTACGACAAGTAATGATCGAGGCTCGGATCGTAAATGCGAATACGGATTTCCTGCGCGAGCTGGGTGTTCGCTGGGACTATAGTGAGAGCCATAATGTCGACGACGATACAGTCGGGGTGGGCGGGGGCAGTCAGTTCTCAGGCTTGCGAGGTGGCGAAGGTTCTACCCCCAGTGTCGATGCCCCTACGGGCATCTTTGATCCGATACTGGTGGATCTGGGTGTTGCTACCCCGGCAGGCAATGTAGCCTATGCGATTCTGAAGGACGATTTGTTCCTTGGGCTGGAGCTTTCAGCATTGGAAGATGTGGGTAAGGCCGAAATCGTATCGCAGCCTAAGGTTGTCACCGGTGATAAGCAGGAGGCGAATATCGAATCGGGGGTGGAAATTCCATACCTCGAGGCCACGTCGTCGGGCGCGGCATCGGTAACCTTCCGTGAGGCGGTGTTACAGCTGAATGTGACTCCGCAGATCACCCCAGACAATAACATCATTATGGATCTGGACATCAACCAGGACACAGTAGGCGAGTTGATCACGGATATCGTGACGGGATCCCAGATTCCGTCTATCAATGTCAATTCCCTGCAGACTAAGGTACTGGTGGCCAACGGTGAAACCATTGTGCTTGGCGGTATCTTCGAGAGCCAGAGTATCGAGGGTGAGACCAAGGTACCGCTGCTCGGGGATATCCCTTTCCTGGGGCGCTTGTTCAAGCAGACCATCCGCACTGACGACCGCCGGGAGCTGCTGATCTTCATCACGCCGCGGATCCTGGAAGAAGACTACATCTACAGCAAGTGATCAACCGCTCTATCTTTCTCGTCGGCCCCATGGGGGCCGGCAAGTCCACTATCGGTAAATTGCTGGCGGCCCAGTTGCGGCTGCCTTTTGCCGATTCCGACAAGGTGCTGGAAGAGAAGGCTGGAGCAGATATCCCCTGGATTTTCGATGTTGAGGGTGAGGCCGGCTTTCGTCGCCGCGAGAGCGAGATACTGCAGGCTCTTTGTGAAGGACCTGTTCAGGTGATTGCAACCGGTGGTGGAATCGTATTGCGGGAGGAGAACCGGCGCCTGCTGCGCAAGCACGGGCAGGTGGTTTACCTTCAGGCCAGTATCGATCAGCTGCTGGAGCGAACCTCCAAAAACAGCAATCGGCCCCTGTTACAGGTGGCTAACCCGCGCGCACGCATTATCGAACTAGTGGAAGAGCGCGACCCGCTTTACCGCGAAGTGGCTGATCTTGTCTGTGAGACTGACCACTGCACTCCCAAGCAGGCGGCTGTGCGTGTGGCGGAGCGCCTTATGTCTGCAAGTCCGGCCGATTGATTTTTTTCCCTCGCCGGCTGCCGGGTTCCCGGAGGGCGTTATCCACTCCTCGCCTAGTTAAAAACGCAACGAATATCACACTATGCACACTTCAGAGAATCTGATGCATCGCCTAACGGTCGATCTGGGAGAGCGCAGCTATCCAATTGTCATCGGCCAGGGCTTGCTGTCCGATACCGCAAATTTTGCTCCTTACCTGCGCGGTCGTCAGGTCATGGTAGTGACAAATGAAACAATAGCGCCCCTTTACTTGCAGACACTGATGGCTGCGCTTGAGGGTTGCGAACTCGATTTGCTGGATCATATCGAACTGCCGGATGGTGAGGCATTCAAGAATCTGGATACGCTGAACCGTATTTTCGATGCCCTTTTGCAGCGTCGACACAATCGCAGCACCACCCTGATTGCGCTTGGCGGCGGTGTCGTAGGAGATATGACTGGTTACGCGGCTGCCAGTTATCAGCGTGGAGTCGACTTTGTCCAGATCCCCACCACCCTGCTGTCGCAAGTGGATTCTTCGGTGGGGGGCAAGACCGGGGTCAATCATCCACTGGGCAAGAACATGATCGGCGCTTTTTATCAGCCGCGGCTGGTGCTGGCCGATATGGATAGTCTCACGACGCTGCCTGCAAGAGAGTTCAGTGCCGGAATCGCGGAAGTGATCAAGTACGGCCTGATTTGTGACAGTGATTTCTTCTGTTGGCTCGAGGCCAATATTGACCAGCTGATGGCTAGGGAGGCGCAGGCACTGGCCTTTGCGGTGGAGCGCTCATGCCGAAACAAGGCAGATGTCGTGGCCGCTGATGAGCGCGAGTCGGGCCGCCGGGCGATCCTGAATTTCGGTCACACTTTCGGTCATGCCATCGAGGCGGTACAGGGTTATGGCCAGTGGCTGCATGGTGAGGCCGTGGCCGCGGGCATGGTGATGGCGGCCGAGCTGTCACGACTGCGCGGAGATATTCCGGATGCGCTGGTCGAGCGCATTCGAAGCCTGTTGACGGCGGCCAGTCTGCCGCTCTGTGCACCCGAGGGAATGACCGTTGATGAATTCATCGACGCGATGGCGGTGGATAAGAAAGTTGTCGATGGCCAGTTGCGGCTGGTTCTACTGCGGGAGCTGGGTGAGGCATCTATCGTGTCCGATTGTGATCCAGCCCTCATCCGTCGGGCCCTTGTCCTCTGTGGTGCGGTGTGAACAGGCCCTGTTTTCCGTCCTCCTTGAGGACTATTTGACAAAACCTGGGATAAAAAGAAGATAAGTCGGTTTTTTGGGTGTCATTCAGGAGAATAAACTGCACCATGTTGCAATTCCAGATCGGCGCCAGTAAGATTGCGCGCCCCCGGGGAAAACCGGGGGACCAGAAGCCAGAATAAAAAAAAGCCCCTTAGCGGGCTTTTTTTGTCAGTGAGGCAGGGTCGCGCAGCGCGCGACCGGCCCCGTGAACCGGAAGCCTGGGACTGCTGCTTGTCGCCCAGATCGGCAGCATGGCGCCGCCGACGCAAATAGCGCGCGCAGTGCGCAGAACTCCCTGCACTCCCTTCGCCGGGCCCGGCATTAAAACGATGAGGAATTTTATGGGTAGCGGTCTGTATCGGTTGGATGAGTTTAAGGACAACTGTGGTTTTGGCCTGATCGCACATTTAAAGGGTCAGGTAAGCCACAAGCTGGTGCAGACGGCGATCGAGTCGCTCACCTGCATGACACACCGGGGGGGGATTGCCGCTGACGGTAAAACCGGTGATGGCTGTGGACTGTTGTTGCAGAAACCGGACGCTTTCCTGCGCAGCGAAGCTCGGGAGCAATGTGGTGCCGAGCTGACCGATCAATACGCCGTGGGCGTTATCATGCTGCCGCTCGATGAAGGCGAGGCGCAGGCTGCCAGAGATATCCTCGCCGCAGAGCTGGAGGCACAGGGCATGCGTGTGGCGGGCTGGCGTACGGTGCCGACCAATCCCGACTGCCTTGGGCCGATTGCCCGGGAATCACTGCCGCGCTTCGAGCACCTGCTGATTAATGACGCCGAGCAGCCATTGGGCGAAGCCAAGTTCAATGCCCGTCTTTTCGTGGCGCGCCGCAAGGCCGAGCAGAAGCTGGCAGACGGGGCGTATATCGCCAGCCTGTCGACACAGGTGGTGTCTTACAAAGGCCTGATGATGCCCGCCGACCTGGCCAAGTTCTTCCCGGAGCTGGCGGACCCCCGTCTGGAAACCGCAATCTGTATTTTCCACCAGCGCTTCTCCACCAATACCATGCCGCGCTGGCCGCTGGCGCAGCCGTTCCGCTTGCTGGCCCACAATGGCGAGATCAACACCATTACCGGCAACCGCAACTGGTCGGTAGCGCGTACACCGAAATTCTCCAGCGCGCTGCTGCCTGAGCTCGCCGAACTGGCGCCGCTGGTCAATCGCGAGGGTTCCGATTCCTCCAGCCTCGACAACATGCTGGAAATGCTGTTGGCCGGAGGCATGGAACTGCACCGGGCTGTGCGGATGCTGGTGCCGCCGGCGTGGCAGAACGTGGAGAGCATGGACCCGGACCTGCGCGCCTTCTATGAATATGCCTCCATGCATATGGAGCCCTGGGATGGCCCGGCAGGTCTGGTGATGACCGATGGTCGCTATGCGGTCTGCACCCTGGACCGCAACGGCCTGCGGCCGTCCCGCTGGGTGATAACCAAGGATGACGTAATTACCGTTGCCTCGGAAATCGGTGTTTACGACTACAAGCCCGAGGACGTGGTGGCGAAGGGCCGGCTCGGGCCTGGCCAGATGCTGTCGGTGGATACCCTTGAGGGCAAGCTGTACCACACCGCAGACATCGACAATATGCTCAAAACCCGCCAGCCCTATAAGCGTTGGCTGAAGGACAAGGCGCGTCGCATTCGCTCCACGCTGGTCACGGCACCTGTGGACAACAATTTCTCCTTCGAGCAGTTCAAGGTTTACCAGAAACTGTTCAGTTCCTCGCTGGAAGAGCGCGATTCGGTGGTGCGCCCCATGGCTGAAGCGGGTCAGGAGGCCGTAGGCTCCATGGGCGACGATACGCCGATGGCGGTGCTGTCGCGCCACAACCGCTCCATTTACGACTATTTCCGCCAGCAGTTCGCGCAGGTCACCAACCCGCCAATCGACCCTCTGCGGGAAACGGTGGTGATGTCTTTGGAGACTTGTCTCGGCCGCGAGAAGTCCGTATTCGAGGAGACACCTGAGCACGCAGACCGGGTAATCCTTTCCTCGCCGGTGTTGTCCCATATGAAGTACACGGCGCTGTTGGAGCTTGATCGCCCGGGCTTTGAGTCAAAGATTTTTGATCTCAACTACGATCCGGCGCAGCTGGATCTGGAGTCGGCGATTCGCAAGCTGTGCGCGGATGTGGAAGCCGCGGTGCGCGCTGGCACCGTGCTCGTGGTGCTGTCCGATCGCGACATCCAGCCGAATAAACTGCCAATCGATGCGCTGCTGGCTACTGGCGCGGTGCACCACCACTTGGTGCACGCGGGGCTGCGCTGCGATTCCAACGTGATTGTGGATACCGCCAGCGCCCGCGATGCGCACCAGCTTGCCTGTCTGGTGGGCGTGGGTGCGACAGCGGTACACCCCTATTTCTCCTACAGCATCATCAACCACCTGATTGAAACCGGTGAGCTGCTGCTGGACGCAGCCGAGGCGCAGAAGAATTACCGCAATGGCATCATCAAGGGCCTGCTGAAGATCCTCTCCAAAATGGGGATTTCCACCGTCGCCTCCTACCGTGGCGCACTGCTGTTTGAGCTGGTGGGGCTGTCCCGAGCTGTCGTTGAGCTGTGTTTCCCCGGCGCGCCGACACGCATCGAGGGGGCCGGTTTTACCGACCTGCAGGTCGATGCGGCAAAGCGCGCGGAGATGGCATGGAAGTCGCGCAAAGCGGTCTCCCCGGGCGGGTTGCACAAATATGTGCACGGCCAGGAGTACCACGCTTTTAACCCGGATGTGGTGATGACCCTGCAGCGGGCCGTACGCAGCGGCGATTACGCTGTATGGCGCGATTACGCTGCGCTGGTCAATGAGCGCCCGGTCGCCACCCTGCGCGACTTGCTGGGTCTGCGCGAGGATGTGGAGCCGATCTCCGTCGACGAGGTTGAGCCCGCGGAGGCCATTCTGCGCCGCTTCGACTCCGCGGCCATGTCTCTTGGCGCCCTGTCGCCGGAAGCGCACGAGTCACTGGCGCAGGCCATGAACCGCCTCGGTGGACGCTCCAACAGCGGTGAGGGCGGTGAGGACCCGGCGCGTTTCGGCACCGACAAAGTATCCAAGATCAAGCAGGTGGCCTCGGGCCGCTTTGGTGTCACTCCGCATTACCTGGTGAATGCGGAAGTGCTGCAGATCAAGGTCGCCCAGGGCGCCAAGCCCGGCGAGGGGGGGCAGCTGCCCGGGGGCAAGGTCAACGAGCTGATTGCGCGCCTGCGTTATTCGGTACCGGGGGTGACCCTGATCTCGCCGCCGCCGCACCACGATATCTACTCCATCGAGGATCTGGCCCAGCTGATCTTTGACCTCAAGCAGGTCAACCCGGACGCGCTGGTATCGGTGAAGCTGGTATCCAGGCCCGGCGTCGGCACCATCGCCGCTGGAGTGGCCAAGGCCTATGCCGACCTGATCACCATCTCCGGCTATGACGGCGGTACGGCCGCGAGTCCGATTACCTCGATCCGTTACGCCGGCTCGCCGTGGGAGTTGGGTCTGGCGGAAACCCATCAGACCCTGCGCGCCAATGACCTGCGCGGTAAGGTGCGGGTACAGACCGATGGCGGCTTGAAGTCCGGCCTGGACGTGGTCAAGGCGGCCATACTGGGCGCAGAGAGCTTCGGCTTCGGCACCGCGCCGATGGTGGCGCTGGGCTGTAAGTACCTGCGTATCTGTCACCTGAACAACTGTGCCACCGGTGTCGCCACTCAGAACCAGGATCTGCGCGACGATCATTACGTCGGCACCGTGGAAATGGCGATGAATTTCTTCCGCTTCGTCGCCGAGGAAACCCGCGAGTGGATGGCGCGGCTGGGCGTGCGCTCGCTGGAGGAACTGGTTGGCCGTGTGGACCTGCTGCAGGTGCTGGAGGGCCAGACTGACAAGCAGAGCAAGCTAGACCTGTCACCGCTTCTCCACACCGATGCCCTGCTGGACGAAAAGCCGCAGACCTGTCAGGAGGCGCGCAATACGCCCTGGGACAAGGGCGAACTGGCGGAACGCATGGTGGCGGATATGCTGCCGGCAATCGAGAGCCTGTCCGGCGGCGAGTATCAGTACACCGTCACAAATTGCGACCGCTCTATCGGTGCGCGCCTGTCTGGTGAGATTGCCAGGCGCCACGGTAATCAGGGCATGGTGGACGCGCCAGTGAAAGTGCGCCTCAATGGTGTCGCCGGCCAGTCCTTCGGTGTCTGGAACGCCGGCGGTCTGGAGATGTATCTGGACGGTGATGCCAACGATTATGTGGGCAAAGGAATGGCCGGTGGCAAGCTGGTCATCCGTCCGCCAGCGGGCAGCAGCTTTGCCTCGCAGGATACCAGTATCATTGGCAATACCTGCCTGTATGGCGCCACCGGCGGCAAGCTGTTCGCCGCAGGTCGTGCCGGCGAGCGTTTCGCCGTGCGCAACTCCGGTGCCTTTGCCGTGGTGGAGGGTGCCGGTGACCACTGTTGTGAATATATGACCGGCGGCATGGTGGCGGTGCTGGGCAAGACCGGCTTTAACTTCGGTGCCGGTATGACCGGTGGTTTTGCCTATGTGCTGGACCTGGAGCGGGATTTCTTCGACAAGTGCAACCACGAGCTGATCGAACTGCGCCGGATCAACAGCGAGACTCTCGAGCCAAACCAGAGCCACTTGCGCGAGGTGATCGAGGAGTATGTGGCTGAAACCGGAAGTGAATGGGGCGCGGAGCTGCTGGACAACTTCGACGATTACCTGAGCCGCTTCTGGCTGGTGAAACCCAAGGCGGCGAGCCTCGCCGGCCTGCTATCCGATGTGCGCAAGCGTGGCGAGTAAGGGGTAACGATAATGACTCAGCGTCTGAACAATGACTTCCAGTTTGTCGATGTAGGCCGGATCGATCCCGCCAAAAAAGACATCACCACGCGCACCCACGAGTTTGTGGAAATCTACAACCCGTTTAGCGAGCGCCAGGCGGCGAGCCAGGCGCACCGCTGTCTGGACTGTGGCAACCCGTATTGCGAGTGGAAGTGCCCGGTACACAATTACATTCCCAACTGGCTGCGCCTGATTGCCGATGGCAATGTGATGGAGGCGGCGGAACTCTGCCATGAGACCAACACACTGCCGGAAGTGTGCGGCCGAGTTTGTCCCCAGGATCGCCTGTGTGAAGGTGCCTGTACCCTGGGCGATGGCTTCGGCGCGGTGACCATCGGCAGTGCCGAAAAATACATTACGGATACCGCCTTTGCGCTGGGCTGGCGCCCGGATCTGAGCCATGTGAAGAAAACCGACAAACGCGTTGCCGTGATTGGTGCCGGCCCGGCAGGGCTCGGCTGTGCCGACATACTGGTGCGCAATGGTGTACAGCCGGTGGTATTCGACAAGCATCCTGAAATCGGTGGCCTGCTCACCTTCGGCATCCCCGAATTCAAGCTGGAGAAGCGCGTGATGCAGCAGCGTCGCGAGATCTTCACCGATATGGGAGTCGAGTTCTGCCTGAACACCGAAGTGGGTAAAGACATCAGCATGGAGGAGCTGCTGCGGGACTATGACGCCGTATTCATGGGCATGGGAACCTACAGTTACATGAAAGGCGGCTTCCCCGGTGAAGACCTGCCGGGAGTCCACGACGCGCTGCCGTTCCTGATCGCCAATGTGAACCGCAACATGGGCTGGGAGAAAAACCCGGAAGAGTTCATCTCGGTCGAGGGTAAGCGTGTGGTGGTGCTGGGTGGTGGCGACACCGCCATGGACTGTAACCGCACCTCCATTCGCCAGGGCGCCCGCAGCGTGACCTGTGCCTATCGTCGTGACGAAGAGAATATGCCGGGTTCACGCCGTGAGGTGGCCAATGCCAAGGAAGAGGGCGTACGTTTCCTGTTCAATCGCCAGCCGGTGGAGATCGTCGGCGAAGGCAAGGTGACCGGGGTTAAGGTCGTTACCACCGAGCTGGGCGAGCCGGACGAAAATGGCCGCCGCCGTCCGCAGGTGGTGGCTGGTTCCGAGGAGGTCATCCCCGCCGATGTGGTGCTGGTAGCGTTCGGCTTCCGCCCGAATCCCGCCGAGTGGCTCGGTGAGCACGATATCCAGGTGGCAGACTGGGGCGGCGTGATTGCGGCGGAGCAGCAGCGTTACAAATTCCAGACCAGCAATGAGAAGGTCTTTGCTGGCGGTGACATGGTACGCGGCTCGGATCTGGTGGTGACGGCTATCTGGGAGGGGCGTCAGGCCGCCGAGGGCATCCTCGATTACCTGAAAGTCTGACGGGGCTAGCCGGCCTGGCTGAGAAAACTGCTATATGCGGGCTATTACTATAAAGGGGGCTAGGCCCCCTTTGTGTATTTCGGCTGTTCAGGGTATTCCGATCGCTGGGCGGTATGAGTCTGTACCGGTGGCCGCTGCGCTTGCCGCAGGAATCTCCCCACCGGCCCAGGCATCCGTATAGGGGCGGGTGCAGCACGGCGGGTCAGCAGCACGTCAGCAGCACTATGTCACAGGGCCGTAACAGGGGAGCAGGGCCACAGGCAACACCGGCCCAGTGTGGGCTGACGGCATCTTGCGTCCGCTTCTGTTTTCCCCGGCGGCTCCCGGCTACAATAGCCGCCTTTTTCACCCGCCCCCTTTAACCAGCCTGTGGTAACCATGTCCCAAGCCAAGCCCTCAGAACTGAAGAATGATCGTTTCCTGCGCGCGCTGATGCGCCAGCCTGTCGACCGCACACCGGTATGGATGATGCGCCAGGCGGGGCGTTATCTGCCGGAATATCGCGCAACGCGCGCCCAGGCGGGGAGTTTTATGGACCTCTGCCGCAATACCGAACTGGCGTGCGAGGTGACCCTGCAGCCGCTGGAGCGCTACGAGCTCGATGCGGCCATCCTGTTTTCAGACATTCTGACCATTCCAGACGCTATGGGTCTGGGGCTGTATTTTGAGGAGGGAGAGGGGCCCAAATTCCGAAAGCCGGTGCGCACCGAGGCGGACATCCGTGCGCTGCAAGTGGTCAACAGCGAATCCGACCTGGGCTACGTCATGAATGCCGTCGCGGCTATCCGTGGCGCGCTGAATGGCCGTGTGCCCCTGATCGGCTTTTCCGGCAGTCCCTGGACTCTGGCCACCTACATGGTCGAGGGCGGCTCGAGCCGGGATTTTGCCCGCTGCAAAGAGATGCTCTACAGCCGCCCGGAGCTGATGCATCAGCTGCTGTCCGTATTGGCGGATTCGGTGACAGATTACCTCAATGCGCAAATCCGCGCCGGTGCCCAAGCGGTACAGATCTTTGATACCTGGGGTGGGGCGCTCAGTCACAGCGCCTACCGCGAATTCTCTTTGCGATATATGCAGCGGATTGTCGCAGGTTTGATCAAGGAGGCCGACGGCCGCCCTGTGCCCGCCATCCTGTTCACCAAGGGGGGTGGGCAGTGGCTCGAGGCGATGGCGGAGACTGGCGCAGCGGCTTTGGGCTTGGATTGGACCACGGATATTGGCGCGGCACGTGCGCGAGTCGGGCAGAGGGTGGCGCTGCAGGGAAATCTGGACCCGGCTGTACTCTACGCCAGCCCGGCACGAATTCGTGACGAGGTGGCTGCGATTCTGGCCAGTTTCGGTCAGGGCCCTGGACACGTATTTAATCTCGGGCACGGCATCACGCCGCACGTGGACCCGGATCATGCGAGGGCAATGATCGACGCGGTTCACGAGCTTTCTGTGGAATACCACGGCTAAGGGTTCCGAAAACTGAGTTAAACAGGTTGCACGTGAACTGTGACACGGTCCGGAAAGGCTTTGTGCGCCAAACGCTGGAATTGAGGTTTTTTTTTGTAGCTGTCGTGATATAAACGTAATCAGAGCTCCCTCCCCTTGATGGAAATGAGAGCGAGATCGACTAAAAAACAATCAAAAAAGTAATTTCATCGTGGCGATTGAAGAAGCGAAAGTCTATGTGGAGGACCTGCAGCGCGGCATGTATGTGTCGCGCCTCGATCAGCCATGGACGCGCACCCCGTTCGCCCTGCAGGGATTCTATATCCGCGACCTCGAAGAGTTGCGCCAGCTGCAGAGATACTGTCGCTTCGTCTATGTCGACGTAGTGAAGTCTGTAGGCGACGCGGGTATTCAGCTGCGCAAAATGACCAGGTCCACGGCCGCGGTTGAGAAACCCCGAGGGGTGCGCTCACCCCGCGATCCCGTTGCCCCCGCCTTGACTTTCTGTCGCCCGGTCCAGGTTCGCCGTGATGCCCACCCCAAGCCCATTCCCGCCCACAAGGAAGCCGCCAAGGCGGAGAAGCTTTACCGTGAGCTTGCGATAGGCATGGAAGAGGCAATGAGGCAGCTGGTCGCTGAGGGAAGGCTGCCCATTAATCAAATAAAGGGCTCGATGGAGCAGATGGTGGACAGCATCATCCGCTGTCCGGATGCCTCGGCGTGGCTCGCCCGCATGCACGCGATGGATGAGTACACCTACCGTCACTCCATTCGTACCAGTATCTGGGCGTTACTCTTCGGGCGTCATATCGGGCTTTGCCGGGACAACTTGATCCGCCTCGGGCTGGCAGCCCTGTTGAAAGATGTGGGCAAGTTGCGCCTGAGCGAGGAAACAGTGAAGGCCGCGGAAAGGACGGCGCGGCAGGAGCTGGAGTACCGTAAATTTGTGGGTTACAGCGTAACCATGCTGTCGGCCAGCCCCGGCATTGACCCGGAAATCATCAAGATTGTCCGCTGCCATCGTGAGCAGCATGATGGCAGTGGTTATCCGGCCGGATTGCGCGGTGACAAGATTCCGGTACTGGCGCGCATGTGCGGTATTGTGACCTTTTACGATGAGGCGACGAACCCCCGCGGCGCCCAGTTCCCGGTTGCGGCTTCCCGGGCGGTAGCGGCACTGTATAGTCTGCGCGGAAGAAGCTATCAGGAGCAGCTGGTGGTGGAGTTCATCCAGGCCATCGGCCTGTATCCGACGGGCACCAAAGTGGAACTCTCCACCGGTGAAGTCGGCATGGTGCTGGAGCAGACCTATAAGCGTCGCTTGAAGCCGAAGGTAATGGTGGTGCTGGACCAAAATAAGCAGCGTCTGCCAAAGCCGCGCCTGCTGGACCTTGCCGCTGATGATGATCACAAGGACCGTCTATTGGCGCGAGGCAAGCTGCCCGCTGAGGAAAAGATTACCATTGCCAGGGATCTGGAGCCGAGCCGTTTCCCAGAAGTAGATACCGCCGCGATACAGGCGGCCAATGTGCTCACCCTGACTCTCGGCAGTGGTCGCGCTGGCTTCGGCCAGCCGCCCGCCAACAATAGCGGTAGCCGGCTGCCAGGTTTCTTCTCCCGTCTTCTTGGCTAAGGTCGCTGCCCCCCCCTCCCTGGTGAGCCTCCTCGAAACCTGTGCCCTGTGACCCTGCACCCGTGATATTGGAGCTGGCCCGCACCACATGCGTGGCGCGGGAATGGAGCGGTAGACGCTCCCCAACTCCGGTGGATTGTCAGCGGGGCTATTGAGTCAGCTCCCCAAGCGCTTCGCCCATCTTTACGGGGCTCTCTGCTGCTAGAGTTTCCAGCCACGCTACCTGATCGGCACCAAAAAGCAGGACGACGGTGGAGCCCAGTTTGAATCGCCCCATCTCCTCGCCTTTAGCCAGTGCAACGGTTTTGTTATCTCCGTAGTGTGTTGTGCGGACGCGACGTTTATATGGTGTCACAAGGCCGGCCCAGGTGGTCTCGATGCTGGCCACGATCATCGCGCCCACGAGGATCATCGCCATGGGGCCTGTGGGGCTATCGAATATGCAGACCACCCGCTCATTGCGCGCGAACAGGCGCGGCACTTGCTCGGTCGTGGTCTGATTTACGGAGAACAGCTGGCCTGGCACATGCACCATGCTGCGCAAAACTCCATCCACCGGCATATGAACCCGATGATAGTCTTTAGGTGATAGATAGATGGTGGCAAAGGTGCCGCCGGTAAACGGCGCCGCCAGCTGCGGATCCCCACCCACCAGCTCCAGCAGGCTGTAGTCGTGACCCTTGGCCTGGAAAATACGGCCATTGTGAATTTCGCCGAGCTGGCTTATGTGCCCGTCGGCCGGACAGGCGAGCGTCTTCTCGCCCTCTGCGATCGGGCGGGCGCCATCTTTTAGAGCCCGGGTAAAGAAATCGTTGAAGTTGGCGTACGCGGTATAGTCAGGCTCCTCCGCTTCACTCATATCGACATCGTACTTATCCACGAACCAGCCGGTAAAGTGGTCCTTGATCCAGGAATTGCGGGTCTCGGCCAGCCAGCCGGCGGCGCGGGAAAGGGTGTGTTGCGGAGTCAGGTACTGCAGTGCGGCAAATAATTTGGGGTTCATGCTTAACTCGAAAATTACTGTTCGGTGGGGGTGTCGGGCAGGTTGCCCCATTCGCTCCACGATCCTGGATAGGCGCGGATATTAAAGCCGAGGGCGCGCCCTACCAGCCAGGTGAACCCGGACCGGTGATGGCTCTGACAGTGGGTGACAATGCGCTGGCTGGAGTCGATGCCGAGACCGGCGAGCAACTCCCTGGCGTCCTCGCGAATGCGCAGGTGGCGCTGCGGGTCCATCAGCAGGGTCCATTCGCAATTCACCGCGCCGGGTATATGGCCGCCTTTCATGGCGAGGACTCTTTCTCCTGAGTATTCCTGCGCAGAGCGCGCATCCCATACCCGGAAATCGGCATCATTGAGCTGTTGGAGTATTTCCCCTGCGTCGATCATCGCAGAGGTGTCGATCTTGAGCTCGATTTGGCTGGGCTGGATTGTCGGCAGCTCAGTGCTGAGGGGCAGGCCCGCAGCGCGCCAGGCGTGCATACCGCCATTCAGATAGCTGTACTTGTGATGGCCGATAACCTCGAGGGTCCACAGAAAACGGCCGGCCCAGCCGCCGCCTTCGTCGTCAAGCGCGACCACATGCTGCTCAGGGCGCAGGCCGATTGCGCGAAACAGCTGTGTCAGCCGCTCGGCGGTGGGTAGCTTTCCCGCTGCGGGGGGTGTGCCTGCCATCAGCGCCTGAAAGGGCACGTGGACGGCGCCGGGTATATGGCCGCTCTGGTAATTGGCTGGACTACTGAGGTCTACCAGCAGAATATCCTCACGCTCCAGTTGCGCAACGAGTGCTTCCGGCTCGAGGATCAAGGGTAATGATTGTGACAAGAGGCGCTCCGTGTTCCTTTAGTTACCTTTTGTTCCCAATGGCTGTGGTTTGGTGATGCGGTATTTCACTCACTCTTCCTGCAGGCTGTTACGCAGGTGGAGAAAACTGTGCATACGACGCTCGCTGATATCTCCGCGCGCCAGTGCGTCATTGATGGCGCAGCCCGGTTCGCCCTGATGGCGACAGTCACGGAAGCGGCAGTGGCCGATAAAAGGCCGAAATTCCACGAATCCTTCCAGCAGTGCCGGTTCGCTCATATGCCAGAGGCCGAACTCGCGAATTCCCGGCGAGTCTATCAGATCGCCGCCACTCGGCAGATGGAACAGTTCCGCGGCGGTGGTGGTATGAGTGCCTTTCTGCGTCGCTTCAGACAGGGCCCCGGTGCGTGCGCCAGCTTCTGGCAGCAGGGCGTTGACCAGTGACGACTTGCCGACACCCGACTGGCCGACGAAAACGCTGGTGCCGGTGGCCAGGGTACCCAGCAATTGGTCGAGCCCTTCGCCACTTTTGGTGGAAAGCTCAAGCACCGGGTAGCCGAGTGCGGGGTAGGGGGCGAGCAGTTCTGCCAGTTGTGCGCGGTTGCTGTCGTCGATCAGATCGATTTTGTTGAGCAAAAGCAGCGGCGCAATACCGGTGCTCTCCGCCGCAACAAGATAGCGGTCGATGGCATTGGCAAAAGGCTCCGGCCTGGGGGCGATAACGATTACGATGCGGTCGATATTCGCGGCGACGGTCTTCAGGTCACCATAGCGATCCGGCCGCTGCAGCTCGGAGTGGCGGGAGAGCCTTGCCCCGACCACTCCCAGCCCGCCGGTGCGCTCGCTCACCGCCGCGCGCCAGGCGACGCGGTCGCCGGTGACGAGTGTGTCGATATTGGCGCGGACATGGCAGCGCTGGCGCAGTGACGGATCCTCGACACTCTCGACCAGCACCTGGGTGCCGTAATTGGCGATCACCAGCCCAGTCTGCTCCGGCCCCAGGTCCGCCTCTTCCGCCGCGTGTTCAGCACTCTCGGCCCGTTTGCGGGCGCGAGCCTCACGCTCTTCCTGGATCTTGGCAATTCGCCACTGCTGGCGTCGGTTGAGTTTGCGTTTGCTCATCGGCGTGGTGTCTGCACCCTGGAGGCTCCGGGTCAAAGTGTGCGCGGATTATAGCCCGGGCTGGTGTTGGAGGCGTCGTTTTTCACCCGGCAGCCGCTGCGCTTTGCTTCGCCGGGCCTTTGCGCTACCGTTCCGGCAATAAATCAGGAGGCTGGCAGTGGATCAAAACAACCTTATCTGGATCGATCTGGAGATGACCGGACTGGACCCGGAAAAAGAACGCATCATCGAAATCGCCACCATCATCACGGACTCGAAACTGAATATTCTCGCCGAGGGTCCGGCCATGGCGGTGCATCAGAGCGATGCGCTGCTGGCGGCAATGGATGACTGGAATACCGAGCAGCACGGCAGTTCCGGCCTGGTGCAGCGGGTGCGGGAAAGCAGTGTCACCGAGCGGCAGGCGGAGCGGGAGACGCTCGACTTCCTGCGCCAGTGGGTGCCGGAGGGCGCCTCGCCGATGTGCGGCAACTCCATCGGCCAGGACCGCCGCTTTCTGGTCAAATACATGCCGCAGCTGGAAGCGTATTTTCACTACCGCAATCTGGATGTCAGCTCCGTCAAGGAGCTCGCCCGACGCTGGCGGCCGGATGTGCTGAAGGGGGTAAAAAAGCACAGCAGCCACCTGGCGATGGATGATATTCGAGACAGCATTGCAGAGCTCGAGCACTACCGGGAGTATTTTTTCCGGCTTGCCTGATTGCCGCCCTTTGCGGTGTTGACTGTCAGCCCGGTTTTCCCCCGCGCCGGGCCTTGCGCCGGCGCCTGCGGCCGCTGCGCAGTCGCTCCAGGGCCCACTGAATATGCTCCGCCAGCAGGGGCGTCGCATCAGGCAGGGCGGACTCCAGCGCGGCCACGGCATCGGCGGAAGGCTCACCGTTGCCCAGCGCCACCGCCAGATTGCGCTGCCAGCGTTGATGGCCGATGCGCCGGATGGCGGAGCCGGCAGTGCGTTCCAGAAACTCCTTCTCGCTCCACTGGAACAGTGTCACCAGATCGCCGTCGGCAAGGCCGTGGCGGGGGTGGAAGTCCTGTTCCGAGGTGGGGCGGGCATAGCGGTTCCAAGGGCAGATGATCTGGCAGTCGTCGCAGCCGAAAACCCGGTTGCCCATGGCCTCGCGGAACTCCTGCGGGATCGGCCCCTTGTTCTCGATGGTGAGGTAGGAAATACAGCGACGTGCGTCCAGTTGGTGGGGGGTGATGAAGGCATCGGTGGGGCAGACTTTCAGGCAGGCTGTGCAATCTCCGCATTGATCTGTCTCCCCGCTGGTGTCCACCGGCAGCGGCAGCGAGGTGAACAGTTCACCGAGGAAAAACCAGGAACCGGCGCCGCTGTTGATCAGCATGCAGTTCTTGCCGATCCATCCTAGCCCCGCCTTCTGTGCCAGTGCCCGCTCCATTACCGGCGCGCTGTCGGTAAAGGCCCGCCCGGAGACTTCGATCTCCCGCTCGGCGCAGAACTGCGCGATGCGCTCACCCAGCTGGGCGAGGCGCTTGCGGATCAGCTTGTGATAGTCGCGACCGGTGGCGTAGCGGGATACATAGGCCTTGCTGGAATCCTTGAGGATGCGCACCGGCTCGGTATCCGCTGGCAGATAGTCGAGGCGGGCGCTGATGACGCGCAGCGTGCCCGCTTCGAGCTGCTCCGGTCGCCAGCGTTTGTCGCCGTGGGCAGCCATCCAGTCCATGTCGGCGTGGTGACCGGCATCGAGCCAGGCCTGCAGGTGTGCGGCGTCCTCCTGCAGGTTGCAGTCAGTGATGCCAACCTGCTGGAAGCCCAGTTCGCGGCCCCACAATTTGATCAGGTTTGCCAGCTCGGCGAGGACGGCCTGGTTCATGCTCTCTCTCTGCGGGGGACAATTCGCGCGCCCGTCAAGGTATACTTCAGGGCGCATTCCGGCGGCCGTATTCGGCGCCCGGTATTTTGCCACGATTAAATTTCAACCTCACCGCGGGAGCCGCATGGACACGCCTCAACCCCTGTACAGCGCTGAATCGGTACGCGAACTGGATCGGCGCGTGATTACCGCACTGGGAGTTCCCTCCCTCGCCCTGATGAAGCGCGCCGGTCGCCGCGCCTTTGCTCGGCTGATGGCGCGCTGGCCCGACGTGCGGCGTGTGCAGGTTTTCTGCGGCGGTGGCAACAACGGTGGTGACGGCTATGTGGTGGCGGCACTGGCCGCGCAAAAAAATATTCCGGTAACCGCCTGTGCCTGTGTCCCGCCGGAGAAGCTCAGCGGTGATGCCCGCTCCGCCTATGAATATGCCCTGCGGGAGGGGGTGCAGGTGGTGCAGTCGCTGACAGATCTGGACAGCGAAGATGGCGATACCGTCATTGTCGATGCCCTGCTCGGCACCGGCTTCAGCGGCGAGCTGCGCGAACCGCTGGGCCATGCCGTAGAGCGGATCAATCGGAGCGTCGCGCCGGTGCTGGCGGTGGATATCCCCTCGGGGCTGAACGCCGATACCGGGCATGGCGACAGGGCGGTGAGGGCGGACCTGACGGTGACCTTTATCGCGCGCAAGCTGGGCCTCTATTGCGGCCGGGGCCCGGCGCTGTGTGGCGAGGTGGCATTCGAGGACCTGGGGGCGCCTGCGGAAGTGCATCAGGGGCTGGAACCGCTGGCGTGGCGCTATACGGGCGAAAGCGTGCCGCGCCTCGCCGAGCGCCCCGCCGACGCCTACAAGAATCAGTTCGGGCATATCCTGGTGGTTGGCGGAGACGCCGGTTTTGGCGGCGCCGCGCTGATGGCGGCGGAATCGGCCGCGCGCAGCGGCGCCGGGCTCATCTCGCTGGCCACCCGCCCGGAGCACCTCTCCGCCGCGTTGACCCGCTGCCCCGAGGTGATGGCCCACCCGGTGATTTCGGGCCAGGAGCTGGAGCCTCTGCTGGACAGTCCGGATGTAATTGCGGTGGGCCCGGGTCTCGGCCGCGCCCCCTGGGGGGAGCAGCTGCTGGCGCGAGCGGGCCGCGCCGAAGTGCCACTGGTGGTGGACGCGGATGCGCTTAATATCCTCGCCGGTGGCCGGGTGCTGGCCGGGCTGCGCCGGGATGACTGGGTGCTGACCCCGCACGTGGGCGAGGCGGCTCGCCTGCTGGGCTGGGACAGCGCTGCGGTGCTGGCGGATCCCCTGGCGGCGGCTCAGGCAGTTCAGGAAAAATTCAGCGGCGTGGTGATACTCAAGGGTGCGGGAACACTCATCGCCCACGAGCAGGGGGTCGACCTGATCAATGCGGGTAACCCCGGCATGGCCTCCGGCGGCATGGGTGATTTGCTGACGGGCATTATCGCGGCCCTGATTGGCCAGGGCCTGTCGCCGGTGGAGGCGGCGCGGCTGGCGGTATGGCTGCACGGTGCCGCCGGCGACCATGCCGCCGCCGACGGCCAGCGCGGGCTTCTCGCCACCGACCTATTGCCCTGGGTGCGCCGGCTGGTGGATTGACCCGCAGAGCGGGTTGAACTGTGAAGCCAGTGGCAAACGGTAATGGCGATGCCAGCTAAGAGGTGCATCTTGGAGCGGACACTGCAGCGAAATTTACCCGATGAGGCGGCAACCGTCGCCGCCGGCACGGCGATCGGCAGAGCCTGTCTCGCCAGTGGCCTGTCGGCGGGGCTGACTCTGTATCTGCGCGGCGAACTTGGCGCCGGCAAAACCACCTTTTGCCGGGGGGTGCTGCGGGCCTTTGGTCACGATGGCGCGGTGAAAAGCCCCACCTATACACTGGTGGAACCCTATGAGATGGGGAGCTGGCGGGTCTATCACTTTGACCTCTATCGCCTCGGCGATCCCGAAGAGTTGGAATTTATGGGGGTGCGGGACTACTTCGCGCCCGGCTCGCTGAGCCTGGTGGAGTGGCCGCAGCGCGGCATGGGTATTTTGCCGGAGCCGGATCTGGAAGTGGCGCTGGCAGTGACCGGTGCCGGCCGGCAGCTGACCGTCAGCGCCCATTCCGACGCCGGTTGCGCTGTGCTCGCGGCAGCGGAGCGGCTGCTGTAAATGCCGACGCAGGCGCTTGAGCCGGGATGTGCTGATTTGTGTTGAAATATGCTCAAAGGAATTGAGCATTGCGGAGAGGTAGCGAAAGGAAGCACAAGGAACCGACCCGATAAAGGCAATAACGCAAGGGGACAGAAAGGATGAAGCGAGCCTCTTTAGGATTGTTCGCTCTTGTGGTGGCCCTGGTGCTGACACCGCCAGCCCAGGCGGCAGATATCGAGGGTGTCAGGCTCTGGCGCGCCCCGGATCATACCCGCCTCGTGTTCGACCTCAGTGGCCCCGCAGAGCACAAGCTTTTCACCCTCTCCTCACCGCACCGCGTGGTGGTGGATATCAGCAACGCAGAGCTGACAGCGGCGCTGCAGGGGCTGGAGCTTGAAAATACGCCCATCGAGGGGCTGCGCCACGCCCGGCAGAATAAACGCGACCTGCGTGTCGTTCTGGATCTCAAGCAGCAGGCCAGTCCGCGCAGTTTTGTCCTGCGCCGCCATGGCGAGCTGCCGGACCGGCTGGTGATCGATCTCTATGACAAGGTGGCTCAGCAGGAGAAGACGCTGCTGCAGGTCAGCCGCGAGCGCGATGTGGTCATCGCCATCGATGCGGGCCACGGTGGGGAAGACCCCGGGGCCCTCGGGCCCGGCGGCCTGCGGGAAAAGGACGTGGTGCTCGCCATCAGTCGCCAGCTGCAGAAATCCCTGGATTCTAAGCCCGGTTTCAAGGCCAAGCTGGTGCGCACCGGGGACTACTATATTCCCCTGCGCGAGCGGGTGAACCGGGGGCGCAAGATGCGCGCGGACCTGTTTGTGTCCATTCATGCCGACGCTTTTACCCGCAAGGATGCCCGCGGTGCCGGTGTCTACGCGGTGTCTTCACGCGGCGCCACCAGTGAGACGGCGCGCTACCTGGCCCAGCGGGAAAACGAGGCGGACCTGATCGGTGGTGCCGGCAGCCTGAGTCTGGGAGATAAGGACGATACCCTCGCCGGGGTGCTGCTGGACCTCTCGATGACGGCGACCATGAACGCCAGCCTGGATGTGGGGGCCAGCGTCCTGCAGCAGCTGGGGGCGGTTACGCACCTGCACAAAAAGCGGGTGGAGCAGGCCAACTTTGCCGTGCTGCGCTCCCCGGATGTGCCCTCGATCCTGGTGGAGACCGGATTCATTACCAATCCGCAGGAAGCGCGACGGCTGCGCGACCCATCATTCCAGCGCCGGCTGGCACAAAAACTCAGCGAAGGTATAGTGGCGCACTTCACTACGCGCCCGCCGGCGGGCAGCTGGCTGGCCGCCAATAGGGACCGGCAAGATCTCCGCCACACCATCGCCCGTGGCGACACGCTGTCGGGTATCGCCGCGCGGTACAATGTCACGGTCGCCTCGCTGAAAAAGTTCAACGGCATCGACAGCTCGGTGATCCGGGTGGGGCAAACCCTCAATATCCCCTCCAGCTGAGCGCCACCGGGGCCGATAAATTTCCTGCAGGAGCCCGTCAGGCGGGCCGATGTTCATCTATGCACGACAAGATTGCGCAGCTCACCCCGCGCCTCGCCAACCAGATCGCCGCCGGTGAGGTGGTCGAGCGTCCCGCCTCGGTTATCAAAGAGTTGCTGGAGAACAGCCTCGACGCCGGTGCCACGCGCCTCGATGTCGAGATTGAAAACGGCGGCATCAAGCGTATCAAGGTGCGCGACAATGGCCGTGGTATCGGCCGCGAAGACCTGCCATTGGCGCTGGCCCGCCACGCCACCTCCAAGATTCACGCACTTGAAGACCTCGAGGCCGTGGCCACCCTCGGCTTTCGCGGCGAAGCTCTGGCCAGTATTTCCTCCGTGGCCCGGCTCGTTATGACCAGCAGCCGCGAGGACTCCGGCAAGGGCTGGCAGGTGAGCGCGGAGGGGCGCGACATGCAGGCGCAACTGGTGCCGGCGGCCCATCCACGCGGCACAACCGTGGATGTGCGCGACCTCTTTTTCAACACCCCCGCGCGGCGCAAATTCCTGCGCACCGAGAAGACCGAATTCAACCGGGTCGATGACACCATCAAGCGGCTGGCCCTGTCCCGTTTCGATGTGTCCATCACCCTGCGCCACAACGGCAAGGGGGTGCACAACCTGCGCGCCGGCAGTGGTCGCGTGGAAATGGAGCGGCGGGTATCGCAGATCTGCGGACCCGCCTTTATGCAGAATGCCCTGCATATCGATGTGGAGCGCAGCGGCCTGCGGCTTTGGGGCTGGGTAGCCGAGCCGGCCTTCTCCCGCTCGCAGGCAGACCTGCAATTTTTCTACGTCAACGGCCGCGCGATCCGCGACAAGGTAGTCAGCCATGCGGTGCGCCGCGCCTTCGCCGATGTGTTGTACCACGGCCGCCACCCCGCTTTTGTGCTGTACCTGGAGCTGGACCCGGCGTCGGTGGACGTCAATGTCCACCCCACCAAACACGAAGTGCGATTCCGCGATAGCCGGCTGGTGCACGACTTCCTGTTCGGCAGCCTGCACCGGGCGCTGGCGTCGGTTCGTCCGGGCGACCGTGGCGAGGATGATGTCACCGCAGAGAATTTCCGGGCGCGCCCGGAGCCGGTGGCGGGGCTGGCCGCGGGGGAGTTTGCCGGCCAGCAGCGCATGTCCCTGGCGAGTGCCCCCTCCGGCGAGGCGCTGCAGCGGCAGATGGAGAGCTATGGCGCCCTGCACCAGCCCTACGGCGGCGCCCCGGGTGTGGCCGAAGTCGCTCCCGGCACCCCGGTGTCTCCTGGTATGAATGGTCTGGAGGCGGGGCCCCGGCCGGCGCCACGCCCCATGATCGATATGGCCATGCCTACGGCCCAGGAAGGCGAGGATGCCCCGCCACTGGGCTACGCCCTGGCCCAGCTGCACGGGATCTACATCCTGGCGCAGAACCAGCAGGGTCTGATCGTGGTGGACATGCACGCCGCGCATGAACGCATCGTTTACGAGCGAATGAAGACCGCGCACGCCGCCGGTGGTATTCAGGCGCAGCCACTGCTGGTGCCGGTGAGTCTCGCGGTGAGTCAGCGCGAGGCGGACTGTTTCGAGGAGCGCAGCGAGGTGTTTTCCTCCCTCGGCTTTGTGCTGCAGCGGGCCGGGCCGGAAACGCTGCTGGTGCGGCAGGTACCCACCATGCTGCACGGTGCCCAGGTAGAGCAGCTGGTGCGAGACGTGCTGGCGGACCTGCTGGCCGAGGGCGGCAGCGACCGCATCGGCGAGCGCATCAACGAGATCCTCTCCACCATGGCCTGCCACGGCTCCGTGCGCGCCAATCGCAAACTGACAGTGCCGGAGATGAATGCACTGCTGCGGGATATGGAGCGCACCGAGCGCAGCGGCCAGTGCAACCACGGCCGGCCGACCTGGACGCAGGTTAAACTGGCAGACATGGACAAATGGTTTTTACGTGGCCAGTAAGCGGCCGCACCGAAATGGCAGAGTTGAAGCGTTGAGTAGCGAACAGGCCGCTGGCGAGTCCGGCAGTGCGGCAGCTGGCCGTGCGCTAACCGATAGGCCGCGCGCGATCTTCCTGATGGGTCCCACGGCCTCGGGCAAGACCGATCTGGCGATGGCGCTGGCGGATCGCTTGCCTGTGGATCTGATCAGTGTCGACTCCGCGCTGGTGTATCGGGGCCTCGATATCGGCTCCGCCAAGCCCAGCCCGCAGGAGCTGGCGCGCTACCCCCATCGGCTGATCGATATCTGCGAGCCCACCGAGTCGTATTCTGCCGGACAGTTTCGCCGCGATGCCCTGCAGGCGATGGACGAAAGCGCCGCAGCCGGCCGCATCCCGCTTTTGGTGGGCGGCACCATGCTCTATTTCCGCGCCCTGCTGGAAGGGCTGGCGGAGCTGCCGGCGGCGGACCCCGCCGTGCGAGCGGAGATCGAGGCGCGGGCGCAGAAAGAGGGCTGGCCTGCGCTGCACCGCGAGCTGGCGGCGGTGGACCCGGAGCTGGCAGCGGAGTTACACCCCAATCACTCGGTGCGCATCGAGCGCGGGCTGGAAGTGTATCGGCTGACAGGCAGGCCGTTATCGGCGCTGCGCCGGGAACAGGCGCGGGATTCGGTGGTCGAACGCTACAACCTCAGGCAGCTGGCACTGGTGCCTGGCGACAGGGCCTTGTTGCACCAGCGTATCGCCCTGCGCTTTCGGCGCATGCTGGAGGCGGGCTTTATCGATGAGGTACGCGCCCTGCGCGCGCGCGGCGACCTACACGAGGGTCTGCCGGCGATTCGCGCCGTGGGGTACCGCCAGGTCTGGCAGTACCTGGACGGCCGGCTCGATTATGAGGCGATGGTCGAGGCGGGGATCGCGGCCACCCGGCAGCTGGCCAAGCGCCAGCTGACCTGGCTGCGGCGCTGGCCCGATTTGGCGCGAATCGTGACTGATGATGGGGTGGGGCAGGTACGCAAAAATGACGAAATATTGTCGGAAGCCTTGAAATTTCTCACATGAACAGCCATAACGTGGATGGGTCATCCTAACGGTGGCCTTTTCAGTCAGTTTGTTTCACAGGGCCTCCAGTTTTTGGCTCTATTTTGATACGCGTATTCAACCGTAACCGTTCTTTTGCTCGCGGCTTTCGCGGGCGCGATTATGGGATGCATACTGCTTCCAGCTTTTGACAAGGAGAAAAAAGATGTCAAAAGGGCACAGCTTACAAGACCCTTACCTCAATGTTCTGCGCAAAGAGCGCATCCCGGTTTCCATCTATCTGGTGAACGGTATCAAGCTTCAGGGGCAAATCGAATCCTTCGACCAGTTTGTGGTTCTATTGAAAAACACCGTCAGTCAGATGGTGTACAAGCATGCGATTTCCACCGTGGTGCCCTCCCGGGCGGTGCGGGTTCCGCTTTTGAACCCGGCAGCGCAGCAGGGCGGTGAGGGACACGGCGAGGGTGGTGAGCGGGATACTTTCGGCTGAGCCGAAGGCGTGCACCGTCCTCAAGAGGCGAATTGATCGCCTCTCTGCCAATTGCAGCGCCCCGGCTTGCCGGGGCGCTGCAATTTTGACGACGAGAATTTTTGACTTCCCACGCCAAATCAGGTGAAACCCGAGGCCGACAGAGCCCACCCACGCAAGCGCTACACACCACAAGACAAGCTTCGCCCCGCACGCCCCGCGAAGCCGCAACAACTTCAAGAAACTCAAGAAGCCCGAGAAATCCAAGAAGTAGCCCCGAAAAGAGAATGACCATTGTTTTTTGAACGACCGAAATCCGGCGAACTGGCTGTGCTGGTGCACCTGGATCTGTCCGCCATCGACAGCCCCGATGACCCGCGGGAGTTTGAGGAGCTGGCCCTCTCCGCCGGAGCCGATCCGGTGGCCTTTATCTTTGGCCAGCGGGCCACGCCGGACCCCAAGATCTTTGTGGGGCGTGGCAAGCTGGAGGAAATTCATGCCGCGGTAAAGGAGCATGGCGCGCAACTGGTGATCTTCGATCACATACTGTCGCCGAGCCAGGAGCGCAATATCGAGCGCGAGCTGCACTGTCGCGTGCTTGACCGCACGGGTCTGATTCTCGATATTTTTGCCCAGCGGGCCCGTACCCATGAGGGCAAACTGCAGGTGGAGCTGGCCCAGTTGCGCCATATGTCCACGCGCCTGGTGCGCGGCTGGACGCACCTGGAACGGCAGAAGGGCGGTATCGGCCTGCGCGGGCCCGGTGAGACACAGCTGGAAACGGACCGGCGCCTGCTGAGGGCGCGAATCGACTCCATCGAAAAGCGGCTGGAAAAAGTCCGCCGCCAGCGCGCCCAGGGGCGCCGGGCCCGCTCGCGGGCGGAAGTGGCTACGGTGTCGCTGGTGGGTTACACCAATGCCGGTAAATCGACCCTGTTTAACCGCCTGACCGATGCGGGTGTCTATGTAAAGGATCAGCTGTTTGCCACCCTCGACCCGACCATGCGGCGGGTGGAGCTGCCCAACGTCGGCGCCATGATCCTGGCGGATACGGTGGGATTCGTTTCCCACCTGCCGCACCGGCTGGTGGAGGCCTTTCGCGCCACGCTTGAGGAGGCCAGCAATGCCTCGTTGCTTCTGCACGTGGTGGATGCGGCCGCCGAGAACCGCCTGACATTAATGGAGGAGGTGCAGGAGGTCCTGACTGAAATCGGCGCCGGCGAGCTGCCGCAGCTGCTGGTTTACAACAAGATCGACTTGCTGGAGGATCGCGGCCCCGGGGTTGACCGCGATGAATACGGTGTTCCTCGCGCCGTCTGGCTGTCGGCGGTCACCGGTGAGGGTTGCGACCTGCTGGCAGAGGCCATCGCCGAGCGTCTCGGCGAGGAAATGGTCAGTGGTCACCTGCTGGTGCCACCCCAACAGGGGCGCCTGCGCGCCCAATTACACGAGATCAATGCGGTGCGCGAGGAGCGCTATCTGGACAATGGCGACTGCGAGCTGCTGCTGACTTTGCCGCGCGGCGATCTGCAGCGGCTGCTGGCACCGTACAAAGACAGCGCCCTGTCCCCGCGCTGGCAGCCGGACGCTGCGGTTGGCGCCGACTGAGCGGGTTGCGTGGCGGCATTCCGGTGCCCAAGGGTGCTAGAATCTCGCCGTATTCAAGGTTAATGAACTGATTTGGAGTATTTCGATGGCCTGGAACGAGCCGGGTGGTAATAACAAAGATCCCTGGGGTGGAGGTGGCGGCAACCGCAACGACGGTCCGCCGGATCTGGATGAGCTGCTGGGCAAGCTGCAGCGCAAGCTGCGGGGACTGTTCGGCGGGGGCCCTTCCTCCTCCGCTCCGGGTTCCGGCGGCAAGTTTCCCTGGGTGCCGGTATTGGTCGTGGGCGCCGTGCTGTATGGCCTCTGGGGTGTTTACCAGGTGGATGCCAACGAATCCGCCGTGGTGTTGCGCCTCGGTAAATACCATTCCACCGAGGGTGCCGGCCTGCACTGGAACCCGCCGATCATCGATGATGTCGATATCGTCAACGTGACGGAGCTGCGTACCGAGCGCACCACCGGGCAGATGCTGACCGAGGATGCCAACATCGTCGAGGTCGTGCTCACCGTGCAGTGGCATATCGATGACGCGGAATCCTTCGTGCTGCGGGTACGCGACCCGCTCAAAAGCCTGCAGGAGGCCACCGACAGCGCCCTGCGCCATGTGGTCGGCTCCGCCTCTTTTAACGGTGTTATCTCCCAGAACCGTACCCAGGTGTCCGCCGATACCGAGGAGCGCCTGCAGGAGTACCTGGACCTCTACCAAACAGGTATCCGCATTGATCGTGTCAACCTGGCGGACGCCAAGGCACCCCGTGAAGTCCAGGACGCGTTTGATGACGTGACCAAGGCCCGGGAAGACGAGGTGCGCTTCAGGAACGAGGCCCAGGCCTACGCCAACCAGGTGATCCCGGTGGCCCGCGGTCGCGCCCAGCGCATTCTCGAAGAGGCCGAAGCCTATAAAACCCAGGTGGTGGAACTGGCCCGCGGTGAAACTGTGCGCTTCGAGAAACTGCTGGAGGAGTACCAGCTGGCGCCGGCGGTGACCCGTGAGCGTCTCTACCTGGATACGGTGCAGAAAGTCATGAGCAACACCTCCAAGGTGATGGTGGATGTCGATGGTGGCAGCAACATGATGTATCTGCCCCTGGACAAGCTGGCTGAGCGCAACACTGAAACCTCATCCGTGCGTGGCGAAAAGCTGTCCCCGGCGATGATCGATGAGGTCTCGCAGCGGGTGGTCGAGCGCCTGCGCAGCGATTCCAGCAACAATCGCCGCAGCGGCAACATTCGCTAGGAGGTAGAAAGTGAACAATAAAACGCTACTCATCATCGCCGGCCTGCTGCTCGCCGTCCTGGCGGTTGGCAGCAGTGCCTTTGTGATCAAGGAGACCGAGAAGGCGGTGCTGCTGCGCTTCGGTGAAGTGGTCCGCAGCGACTTCACCCCGGGTCTCTACTTCAAGATTCCGCTGGTGCACCAGCTGCGCCGTTTCGACGCCCGCGTTCAGACCGTGGACTCGAGCCCGGTGCGGATGCTGAATGCCGAGAACAAGTTCATGATGGTGGACTCCTACGCGAAGTACCGCATCCTCGACGTGGAGCGCCACTATGTGGCCACCCGCGGTGACGAGCGCAACGCGGTGCGGCTGCTGTCGGAACAGATCAATGACCGCCTGCGCAACCAGTTCGGTGTGCGCGACCTGCACGAAGTGGTTTCCGGCCAGCGCGACGAATTGATGGCGGAAATCACCAAAAACCTGAACGAGGTGGCCAAAACCAACCTGGGTGTGGAAGTGATCGATGTGCGCGTCAAGCGTATCGACCTGCCGCCGGAAGTCTCCGAATCGGTGTTCCAGCGCATGCGCGCCGGACGCGAGCTGGAGGCGCGGGACCACCGCGCCAAGGGTGAGGAGGCAGCGGAGCGTATTCGCGCCAACGCCGACCGCCAGGTGGTGGAGATCGAGTCCGAGGCTTATCGCAAGGCCGAGGAGCTGCGCGGCTCCGGCGATGCCCAGGCCACATCCATTTATTCTGCCGCTTTCAGCAAGGACCCGGAGTTCTACCGCTTCACCCGCAGCCTGAAGGCCTACGAAGACTCTTTCAACGACCGCGCCGATATGCTGTTGATCGAGCCGGACAGCGAGTTTTTCCGCTACCTGAAAAACTCCGACGGCAAGCGCTAGCGCTACCGCCGTCCCGGCCTGGGGCGCTGGCGGCGGCCAGCGCTCGGCCACCGCCCCCTACCGTATTGCGGGGACTTGGTGGTAAACTCACGCAAACCGGGCGTCGCCCGGTTTTTTCGTGTGTGGGACCCGGCTTTTAGCGGCACTGCCGGTTGCGGTCCCCCCTGGGTGGAGGCGGTTTGCAAACCCCTCTCTTGTACCGTCGCGAATGTCCTGAGCCATCATTAGTCATGACCCAAGCCGATCGCTGGATGTTGCCGGAAGGCATCGCCGAGATTCTCCCCGCGGATGCCCAAGGCATCGAGACCCTGCGCAGACGACTGCTGGACCTCTATCACCGCTGGGGCTATGAGTTGGTGATTCCCCCCATGGTGGAGTTCACCGACTCGCTGCTGATCGGCATGGGCCGGGATATCGACCTCAGTACCTTTAAGGTCACCGACCAGCTGTCCGGACGCACTCTGGGCATCCGCGCCGATATCACCCCGCAGGCCGCGCGCATCGATGCGCACAGCTTTCCCCGTGCCGGCGCCAACCGGCTCTGTTACGCCGGCCAAGTGCTGCATACGCGCCCGCGCAGCGTGAACGGGAGCCGCGCCCCGATCCAGATCGGCGCCGAGCTTTACGGCGTGGACAGCCTCGCTGCCGATATCGAAGTGATCTCCCTGATGCTGGAGACTCTGCTGGTGGCCGGTGTTGAGCGGATTCATCTGGATCTCGGCCATGTGGCGATTTACCGCAGCCTCGCCGAGGCCGCCGGCCTCGATGCCGAGCGCCGCGAGGCCCTGTTCGCGCTGCTGCAGAGCAAGGCCGCTGCCGATATCCATCGCTGGGTGGCGGAAAATATTGAAGACCCGCGCTCTGCACAGTGGTTGCGTGCGCTGCCCGACCTGGCCGGCGGCATTGACTGTCTGGCCCGCGCCAGGGATATCTTTGCCGATGCGCCGCCCGCGCTCGAGGCCGCGCTCGCCGACCTGCAGCGCTGTGCCGACGCGCTGGCGCGCCGCTATCCGGCGGTCGAGCTGTTCTTCGACCTGAGCGAAGTGCGCGGCTACGACTACGAGACCGGGCTGGTGTTCGCCGCCTATACCCCCGGCCACGGCCAGGCGCTGGCCAACGGCGGCCGCTATAACGGTATCGGCTCGGTGTTCGGTCGCGAGCGCCCGGCCACCGGTTTCAGTACCGACCTGGTGGCGCTTAACCAGCTCGGCAGCGGCTTCTGGGAAGAAGGCGGTGCTATCCTCGCCCCCGATAGCGATGAAGATACCCTCTGGCAGGTGGTGGAACGCCTGCGGAGCGAGGGAGAGGTGGTCATCGCCGCGCTGGCGGACGGTGCCGAGAGCGAAGTCCGCGCGCGCTGCGACCGCGAACTGGTGAAGCGGGACGGCAGCTGGGTGGTGCAGCCACGGGGCTGATGCCGCCGTCTATGATTTTGGGATTCGCGGGGCGAGCGTTATTCGCCCCGGGCCGCTGGATGGGCGCGGCCGTCGCGTTTTCCACGGCTCATCTTCAAAGGCGCGGTAGCGGTTGAGCCGCGCTGGCAACCTGGGTCCGCCGCCATCCACACAGGGGTGGCACGGGACAGTCCTTCGGGAATTTACGTTTCAGAGATTTTACGCAATGGGCAAGAATGTAGTGGTGCTCGGAACCCAGTGGGGTGACGAGGGCAAGGGCAAGATCGTCGACCTGCTGACGGAAAAAGTGTCCCTGGTGGTGCGCTTCCAGGGCGGACACAACGCCGGCCATACCCTGGTGATCGATGGCAAGAAAACCGTCCTGCACCTGATCCCGTCCGGTATCCTGCGTCCGAGCGTCACCTGCCTGATCGGCAATGGTGTGGTGCTCTCCCCCGAAGCGCTGCTGAAAGAAATGGGCGAGCTGGAAGCGAAGGGTGTACCAGTGCGCGAGCGCCTGCGCCTGTCGCCGGCGTGCCCGCTGATCCTGCCGGTGCATGTGGCGCTGGATCAGGCGCGGGAAAAAGCCCGCGGCAACAATGCCATCGGCACCACCGGTCGCGGAATCGGCCCGGCTTACGAAGACAAGGTGGCCCGTCGCGGCCTGCGCCTCGGCGACCTGTGCAACTGGGATAATTTCACTGCCCAGTTGAAAGAGCTGATGGAGTATCACAACTTCGCCCTGACCCACTACTACAAAGTGGATCCGGTCAGCTACGAAGATACGCTGGCCCAGGCCAAAGAGTGGCGCGAACAGCTGGTGCCGATGATTACCGATGTGGCGGACTGGTTGCACCAGGCGCGGGAGCGCGGCGAGCACATCCTGTTCGAAGGGGCCCAGGGCTCGCTGCTGGATATCGATCACGGCACCTACCCGTTTGTCACCTCTTCCAACACCACTGCCGGCGGTACCGCCACCGGTTCCGGTTTCGGCCCCCTGTATCTGGACTATGTGCTGGGCATCACCAAGGCCTACACCACCCGTGTCGGCGGCGGTCCTTTCCCCACCGAGCTGGACTGTGAAGTTGGACGGCACCTGGGTGAAAAAGGTCACGAGTTCGGCGCCACCACCGGTCGCCAGCGCCGCACCGGCTGGTTCGACGCCGTGGCCGTTCGTCACGCCATCCGCATCAACAGCATCTCCGGGCTGTGCCTGACCAAGCTGGATGTGCTGGACGGACTCGAAGAGGTGAAGATCTGCGTGGGCTACCGCGACCGCGATGGCAACGAGATTCCCGTACCCTTCGATGCCGCCGGTTGGGAGGGCGTGGAGCCGGTGTACGAACCCATGCCCGGCTGGAGCGAGACCACCTTTGGTGTGCGTCGCGAGGCCGAGCTGCCGCAGGCGGCGCGGAACTATATCGCCCGTATCGAGGAGCTGGTGGGCGCCCCCATCGATATTATTTCCACCGGCCCGGACCGCAACGAAACCATCGTGCGCGAGTCCTCCGCCCTGTGCGAGATGGGCATCCACAACCCCAGTCTCTGACGGGCGCCGCAGGTCGGGCGTCAGCCCGGCCTGCGCGTGAATCGCGAGTCGGTTATGCACCTTGCGCCGGCAGCGCCGCCAGACGATGATGGAACTCAAATTAGACAGTTGGTCACATTTGTGTGACAGTCTGCGATCATCGCCAGGGGGGGTTATGTCGACCACTACGGACGTTAACTATCACTCGCGTTACAGCGTCGCCGAGGAAATCGCCAACAGCGTCACCCACGGCATCGGCGCGGTACTCGCAATCGCCGGACTCGGTGTGCTGTGCGCCTTTGCCGCCCTGCGCGGGGATGCCTGGCACATTGTCAGCTGCGCCATCTATGCCGGAACCCTGATTCTGTGTTTCGGTGCCTCGGCCCTGTACCACAGTGCCATCGACCCCCGTGCCAAGCAGATCCTGCGCACGGTGGATCACTCCTCAATATTCCTGCTGATTGCCGGCAGCTATACGCCTTTCACCCTGGTGACCCTGCGCGACGCGGCCTTCTCCCTGGGTTCCTGGGGCTGGTGGCTGTTCGGCATCATTTGGGGACTGGCGGTCATGGGCCTGCTGATTCAGTTCACGCCGCTGAAAAAATACCGCGCACTGTCGATCACCATGAGCGCCCTGATGGGCTGGGTCGTGGTGGCGGCGACCAAGCCACTGCTGGAGACCCTGGCACCGGGCGGCCTGCTGCTGTTGCTGCTTGGCGGCCTGTGTTACACCGGCGGCATCATTTTCTATCTCTGGCGCAGCCTGCCCTACCACCATGCGATCTGGCATGTGTTTGTATTGGCCGGCGCGGTCCTGCATTACCTGGCGGTTCTGCTTTACGTCATTCCCTGACAGGCTCGGAAGCGGCTGGTACTCTGTCATAGTGTTTCGTCACAGTGCGGCTGCTGATAGGGCTTTCGGTTTTGCCTCGCCCGCTCTACCCTTGAGCGGGCGCGACGCGGCATCGCATTAGCATCGGTATCGCGCCGCATCATTGCCCGAGCCCCACGCCCGAGGAGTCCCTATGTACAGGCTGTCCGGCTTTCGCTTCCTGCTGTTGTCCTTCCTGTTGGTTTGTGTTCCCCCTGCCAGCGCCGCCGACGAGCAGTTCCAGCAATGGGTAAAGAGTTTCCGCAAAACGGCGCTGGCCAACGGCATATCACCGCAGGTGTTCGAGCGCGCGTTTGCCGGTGTCGATTCACCGGACCAGTGGGTGCTGGACAAGGCCGGCTATCAGCCGGAATTCAAGGCGCCGGTCTGGCAGTACTTTGATAACCGCGTGCAGCAGCGGGCGGTGCGCATGGGGCGGGCCAAGAAGAAAGAGTTGCAGCCGTGGCTGAACAAGATTCAGCAGCGCTACGGCGTGAACCCCAATATTCTGCTGGCGATCTGGTCGATTGAATCCAGCTTCGGCGCGATTCTGGATAATGAAACCGTGATTCGCAGCGTGGTGCGCTCCCTGGCTACCCTCGCCTACGCAGATCCCAAGCGCAGCAAGTTTGGTCGCCAGCAACTGTTGGCGGCGCTGCAAATTCTCCAGAGCGGCGACGTGGATGAAAAGCATCTTGTGGGTTCCTGGGCCGGCGCCATGGGGCACACCCAGTTTATCCCCACCAGCTACCAGGCTTACGCGGTGGATATCGACGGCGATGGCAAGCGGGATATCTGGAATTCCGTACCGGATGCGCTGGCGACCGCGGCGAGCCTGCTCTCCAGCAATGGCTGGCGCAGCGGCGAAACCTGGGGCTATGAGGTCACTATTCCAAAGGGTAAATTGCCGGCGGGAACCCTCACCCTACGGGAGTGGGAGAAACTGGGTGTGAAGCGGGTGAATGGCCGCACCTTTCCGCGCCCTGATGACAAAGCTGAACTGAAACTGCTGGCCGGTCGCGGCGGGCCGGCCTTCCTGATGCTGAAGAATTTTTCCGTGCTCAAGCGCTACAACAACTCCGATCGCTATGCGACCGCGGTGGGCCTGCTGGCCGACCAGATCGGTGGCGGCAAGGGGTTGGTGCGGGACTGGCCGCGCTCCTTTACACCCATCGACCATGCTGAGGTGCAGGAGCTGCAGAAGTTACTCAAGGCGCGCGGCCTGTACGCTGGGGAGATCGACGGCAAGGCGGGTTCCGGAACCCGCAGGGGCATCCAGCAATTCGAGAAGAGCATCGGCGTGGAAGTGCAGGGCTATCCCAGCGAGGAAGTGCTGGAGCAATTGCGCCAACACCGTTGACGGTTTTACTTTCCCGCTGAGTCGAGGCGGCCAGAGGTCAGCCGCCTCGAACCCATCTGGCAGGCCCACGGTTAAAATACAGGCCGACAGCGGCCATCTCAAAAATTCTCATCCGGCAACAGGCTGTCCTGCAATAGCTCCAGATTCTCGGCGACTTCCTGGGGTTCGTGAAAGTAGGCGATATGGAACACCGCATCGCCTTCCTGCACCAGCGGCAGATTCTGGCGGCCAATCACGATACCGTCGGCATTGCAAAGCACCCGGTCAATCTCCTCACCGAACAGGTCGGAAATAGAGGCCAGCACGTCTCCTTTCAGCACGTGGTCACCGAGGCCTTTGCGGAAGTTGATGATGCCGCTGTCGGTGGCCCGCAACCAGCCGCTGCGCCGGGCCACAAAGGGCTCGATATTTTCGTTTTTCTTCACCCTCGGCAGCATCTGCAGGTGACGCATCACATTGAGGATGCCCTTGTAACCCGCGCGGATACAGAACTCATCAAAGCGCAGCGCTTCGCCGGCTTCGTACAGCAGGATCTGCACGCCCAGGTCGGCGGCCGACTGCCGCAGCGATCCATCGCGCAGGGTGCTGTTCAGCAGCACCGGCACCCCAAACGCGCGCGCCATATCGCGGGTGGGTTGGTCGTCCAGGTTGGCACGGATTTGCGGCAGGTTGCTGCGATGGATGGCGCCGGTGTGCAGGTCGATACCGTAATCGCATTTGGAGACAATTTCCTCGAGGAAGATGTGCGCCATGCGCGCAGCCAGAGAGCCTTTGTCTGAACCTGGAAAGGAGCGGTTGAGATCGCGGCGATCCGGCAGATAGCGGGACTGCTCCAGTACGCCGTAAACATTCACCACCGGTACCGCGATCAGCGTGCCGCGCAAACTTCTGAGGCCGCGACTGCTGATCACCCGGCTGATGATTTCGATGCCGTTCAGCTCGTCGCCGTGGATGGCGGCGCAGATAAACATGGTAGGCCCCGGTTTTTTGCCGCGCTTCACATAAACCGGTATCGCCATATCGGTGCCGGTATGCAGCCGCACAATGGGCAATTCAATGCGGCGGGTCTCCCCTGGGGCGATATCCACACCGCCAATAGAAAACTTCTCTGTCATTTCACGCTTCCTGACTGCTTCAGCCAATCATTGTAGGTGCAATGGGCGCAGAAAATCGATGCGTGCAATCGCGTGCCGGGGGTGGCCTTGACCACTTCCCTACGGTTGGCTGGCACGCTGATATGAAGCTGAATTGTTTGGTCGGGGGCGTTGGCAAGGATAAGGGTGCCGTCCATCCCGCGACGGCGTGGTGGGAAACTTTGCGAGGCTGGCATATTCTTGGCGCGCAATTACCGCCGCCAGGCCGTGAGTAACAGGCCGGGGGCAGTGCTTCGGTGCGGACTCTGTCGAGTCCGGGCGAATTTACCTGAGTGGTGGAAATACCCGGGGCATGTCGGTGCTCGCTTGAGTGCGCCGCCCATGGCCTGCTGTTATCAGCCGGCGCAATACACAGGATTCCGCTGGCCGGTGTGGGAGAGGCCGTGATGATTGAAGTCTTTATTCTTTTTGGCGCGGCCTTTCTGGCGGCAACCATACTGCCGTTTTACTCCGAGGTGATCCTCTTTGCCCTGTTGCGGAGCGGTGGCGACCCGGTGCTGCTGGTTGCTGTGGCCACCGCGGGCAACACCCTCGGTGCGGTGGTGAACTGGTATCTCGGTCGCTACCTGCTGCATTTCCAGGGCCGTCGCTGGTTCTACTTCTCCAGGCAACAGATCGGCAAGGCCCAGGCGTGGTTTCAGCGTTATGGCTTCTGGAGCCTGCTGCTGTCGTGGATGCCGGTGGTGGGGGATGCGCTCACCCTCATCGCCGGTATTATGCGCGTTAATATCTGGTTGTTTATTTTTCTGGTCGGCCTTGGCAAGGGGTTGAGGTATCTCTCCGTAGTGTTTTTGCAGGACTGGTCGGCGATCTGATAGTGCCGGCAGTGCGCTCCACACCCGGGACTCAATGTGCTGCCCAATCCGCCGGCGTCCCTGTTTAGCCTCCGCACCCGGCCATCTCTCCTTCGCCTGTCGGCCCTGCCAAGTGTGGCGCTGTACTCCTGCTGCCCGCCTGTGTGCTTGCCGGGAAAGTATGGGAAGATGCGGGCAACGATGGCAGCGGAGGTCGATGACGTGAGTGTGGATCAAAACGCTCCTTTGCGAGAGGACGTGCGCCTGCTCGGCGAGGAACTCGGGACGGTGCTGAAGCAGCAGGCCGGGGAAAAACTCTTCGACACGGTGGAAACCATTCGCCAGGCGGCGGTGGAAAGCCGTGGCGAGGGAGAAATGCAGGTAGGGCGCCTGCGCGCATTGCTGGATCCCCTCGACGACGCAACCCTGTTGGAAGTGGCGCGCGCCTTCAGCCAGTTTCTGAATCTGGCCAATATCGCCGAGCAGCGCCACCGCGAGCGTTTGCACCGCGAGCACCAGCGCTATCCCGGCGACCCCGATACCGACCGCGGGCTGCGACAGGTGTTGGCGGAGCTGAAAAAAGCCGGCGTCGATCGGCAGAGTATTCGCCAGGTATTGGCGGATATGTCGGTGGAACTGGTGCTCACCGCCCACCCCACCGAGGTCACTCGGCGCACATTGATCCGCAAGTATGATCGCATCGCCGATCTGCTCACTGACCTGGACCGCCCGGACCTCAACGCGGAGGAGCGCGAGGAACTGCGCCGCCACCTGCGCGAACAGATCCTCTCCGCCTGGGGCACCGATGAGATTCGCCGCGAGCGACCGACACCGGTGGATGAAGCGAAGTGGGGTTTCGCCACCATCGAGCAGTCCCTGTGGCGGGCGGTACCGCAGGGCATGCGCGCAATCGAGGACGAGCTGGCGCTTGCTGGCTTGGACCCGCTGCCGGCGGACTGGGTGCCGACCCGCTTCGCCTCCTGGATGGGCGGTGATCGCGACGGCAACCCCAACGTCACCGCCGCCGTCACCCGCGAAGTGCTGACCCTGGCCCGCTGGATGGCGGCGGACCTGTACCTGCGGGATGTGGAAAACCTGCTGGCGGATCTGTCCATGCACCGCGCCAGCGACGAGTTGCTGGCACACACCGGCCCCAGCCACGAGCCCTATCGGCTGCTGCTGCGCCAGGTGCGCGACCGTCTGCGCGCGACCCGTGCGCAGATGGAGGCGCGGGTGCACGGCGCGCCGCTGTTGGAGGATGATTGCTACACCCAGACCAGCCAGCTCGCCGATGCATTGCGCCTGATTGACCGTTCCCTGCGCGCCGTGGGGCTTGCGGCCATCGCCGATGGGCAGCTGAAGGACACCTTGCGTCGGCTGAACTGCTTTGGCATTACCCTGCTGCGCCTCGATATTCGCCAGGAGTCCAGTCGTCACACCGCAGCGCTGGATGCCATCACCCGCTACCTGGAGCTGGGCAGTTACGGCGAGTGGGATGAATCGCGCCGGCAGGCGTTTCTGCTGGCCGAGCTGAGCGGGCGCCGGCCGCTGGTGGATGACGCCTTCTACCGCAGTGAATACTGTGACGAGGAGGTGCGCGAAGTGCTGGCGACCTGCCGCGTGATCGCCGAGCAGGGAGCGGAGGGCTTGGGTGCCTACGTTATCTCCATGGCGAGGGCGTCGTCGGATGTGCTGGCGGTGATGCTGCTGCAGAAGATTGTCGGCGTGCGTGAGCCCATGCGGGTGGTGCCGCTGTTTGAAACACTGGACGACCTCAACAACGCCGCCACCACCATGGGCGCGCTGCTGGATATACCGCTCTATCGCGAGCGGGTGCGGCAGGGCCAGGAGGTCATGATCGGCTATTCGGACTCCGCCAAGGATGCCGGCTTTCTCGGCGCCGCCTGGGCGCAGTTCCGCGCACAGGAAAAGCTCACGGCCATTTTCCGTGAGCGCCGCATTCCGCTCACCCTGTTCCACGGCCGCGGCGGTTCCATTTCCCGCGGCGGCTCTCCCACCCGCATGGCGCTGCTGTCGCAGCCGCCCGGCTCGGTGGCGGGGCGTATCCGGGTCACGGAGCAGGGCGAGATGATTCGCTTCAAGTACGGGCGCCCCTCGGTGGCGGCCTACAACCTAGAGCAGTATGTCGCCGCCACACTGGAGGCCACGCTGGTGCCACCGGCACAGCCGCGCCGGGAGTGGCGCGAAGAAATGGACCGGCTCACGCAGCGCTCAGTGGAAGGCTACCGCGAAGTGGTGCGCGACGATCCGGCGCTGGTGGCCTATCTGCGCACGGTGACCCCGGAAACCGAACTGAGCCGTCTGGCGCTCGGTAGCAGGCCGGCGCGGCGCAAGGCCGGCGGCGGCGTCGAGACCCTGCGCGCCATCCCCTGGGTGTTTGCCTGGACCCAGATTCGCCTGATGCTGCCGGCCTGGCTGGGCACCGGCGCGGCTCTGGAGTGCGCGCTGGCCAACCCGGCGGAAAACGAAACCCTGCACACCATGAACGCGCAGTGGCCATTCTTTCAGGGGCTGGTGGATATGCTGGAAATGGTGCTGGCCAAGGCCGATACCCGGGTCGCCTCCTGGTATGAGGAGCGCCTGACCCGCGACCCGGAACTGATCCGGCTCGGTGCCGCGCTGCGCGATCGCCTGGGCCATACCCTGGAGGCGTTGCGGGGCCTTACCGGCAGGGAGAGCCTGCTGGACAACAACCCGGTAATGCGCTGGTCGATTCGCGTCCGCGATCCCTACACCGATCCGCTGCACCTGTTGCAGGCGGAGCTGATGTCGCGCCTGCGGGAGCGGGATTCCGACGAGATCCTGGAAAGCGCGCTGATGGTGACCATCGCCGGTATCGCCGCCGGTATGCGCAACACCGGTTAAGGCTGCCTGAGGTAATCTGGGGGTGTCCGGGGCGCCTCGCTGGGCACTTGCCAAGGGGCGTTAATGGCGAGGGCCTTGTACCGGTAAGGGACATATAGCCAGCACGCAAACAAAAAAGGCCGACTCTTGCGAGTCGGCCTTTTTGCGAATTGGTGCCCAGGAGAAGACTTGAACTTCCACGACCTTGCGGTCACTAGCACCTGAAGCTAGCGCGTCTACCAATTCCGCCACCTGGGCAAATCAACGGTGTCTCCGCTGAGGACGCGCACTATAAGGGTTTTGCCGGGCGTGTCAATCGCGGACTGTGACCACATGGGTTCGCAAAGTTGCCCGGGTGTTGGTCGGGGCCTTGACTGGAAATTGGTCTGGACGTTGTCTGGGCGCTGGCGCCGTGATGCGTTGTTGCTGCGCGCAGGCGGGGTGGGGGCGCCACAACAAAAAAAGGCCGGCTCTTGCGAGTCGGCCTTTTTTGGAATTGGTGCCCAGGAGAAGACTTGAACTTCCACGACCTTGCGGTCACTAGCACCTGAAGCTAGCGCGTCTACCAATTCCGCCACCTGGGCAAATCAACGGTGCTCCGTTGAGGACGCGGACTATAGAGATTTCCCCCGGGGGTGTCAACGCTTTTGGTGCGCCGAATTCAACATTGTCGTCAACGGTCGGGATCGCGGCATAAATCGCTTATAATCCTCCCAAAGTGCAACTTGAACACCGGGCGTTCTGTACCGGTCACCTATTACCCCCGTTGCGCATCCTCAATTTCCCCGGGACTCCCCCGGGAGTCGCCCAGAGGGGCGGCTGCCCCAGACAATGGAAGCTGTTTTGACTCAGAAGAAAACCCAGATGAATGAAGATCCCCACGCCCAGCGCGAGGCGGAGAAGTACGACAAGCCGGTTCCCAGCCGCGAGTTCCTGCTGCAGCTGCTCGAGCAGCAACCCGGCCCGGTGCCCTGGGAGTCCGTCGCCGACGCGCTCGAGATCGACGACGAGGATCGCCGCGAAGGTGTGCGCCGGCGCTTGATCGCCATGTCCCGGGACGGCGAGATCGCCAGCAACCGCGCCGGGGATTTCGGCGTGCTCGATAAGATGAGCCTGGTGCGCGGACGCGTGATCGGCCACCGCGATGGCTTCGGCTTTGTGTCCCCCCGCGATGGTGGCGACGACCTGTTCCTCGCCCACCGGCAGATGCGCAAGGTCTTTGATGGCGACGAGGTGCTGGTGCGGGAAACGCCGGGGGGCTTTCGCGGCAAGCGCGAGGGCGCGGTGGTGCGGGTCATCAAGCACAATACCCAGCAGTTGGCCGGGCGCCTGCACCGCGAGGGCGGCATCTGTTTTGTGCGCCCGGAAAATACCCGCATCAACCTGGATGTGATGGTGGCGGAAGACAAGACCGCCGGGGCCGGGGATGGCCAGTATGTGGTGGTCAATATCACCCGGCAGCCGGGCCGCGATGTGCTGCCCCAGGGAGAAGTGGTGGAGGTGCTGGGGGATCACCTGGCTCCGGGGATGGAGATCGATGTCGCCATCCGCAATTACGACATTCCCCACGAATGGCCGGCGGCGGTGCTGGCCGAGACGGACATGATCGCCGACGAGGTGCTTGAAGAGGACAAGAAGGCCCGCGTCGACCTGCGCCAGCTGCCGCTGGTTACCATCGACGGCGAGGATGCGCGGGATTTCGACGATGCGGTTTTCTGTGAGGTGCAGGCTGACGGCAGCTGGAGGTTGCTGGTGGCGATCGCCGATGTGTCCCATTACGTGCGCCCCGGCACCGCTCTGGATGTAGAAGCGCACAGTCGTGGCAACTCGGTGTACTTCCCGGATTTTGTGGTGCCGATGTTGCCGGAGAAACTCTCCAACGGCCTCTGCTCCCTGAACCCGGACGTCGACCGTTTGTGCATGGTGTGCGAAATGCACATCGATACCGCGGGCAATATCGCCGATTACCGCTTCTTCGAAGGGGTGATGCGCAGTCACGCGCGGTTAACCTACAGCAAAGTCGGGCAGATTATTGCCGAGCGCGACGATCGCGACAGCGGTATTCGCAAGCAGTATGCGGCGCTGGTGCCACATCTCGACAACTTAAACGATCTCTACCGGGCATTGCGCGGTGCCCGCGACCGTCGCGGTGCCATCGATTTTGAAACCACGGAAACGCGGATTATTTTCGATGACCAGCGCAAGATCGAGCGCATCGTGCCGGTGCAGCGCAACGACGCCCACAAGCTGATCGAGGAATGCATGCTGGCCGCCAATGTCTGCGCGGCCAGATTGATGGAACTGTCGGAGCTGCCGGCGCTCTATCGGGTGCACGACGTGCCCAAGGAAGAAAAACTCAGCAATCTGCGCGAGTATCTGGGCGAACTCGGCCTGCGCCTGCCCGGTGGCGCCGAGCCGCAACCGATGGATTTCCAGTTGCTGCTCGAGCAGGTGGAGGGGCGTGTCGATGCGCACATTATCCAGATGATGCTGCTGCGCTCCATGAATCAGGCGGTTTACCAGCCCGAGAATCGCGGTCACTTCGGCCTCGACTACGATGCCTACGCGCACTTCACTTCACCGATTCGCCGCTATCCGGACCTGCTGCTGCACCGCGCCTTGCGCTGGCTGATCCTCAATGGCAGCGCCAACGATTCTGCGGTGGCGAACAAGGTCCAGCCGGTTGCCGGCGCCGAGGCGATTCCCCGCGCGCGAATCCTGCCCTATGACATGGCCGCCATGACCCAGCTCGGCGAACACTGTTCCATGACCGAGCGCCGCGCCGATGACGCCACCCGCGATGTGGTCAGCTGGCTCAAGTGCGAATACCTGCAGGAGCACGTGGGCGAGACCTACCCCGGTGTCGTCAGTGCCGTGACCGGCTTTGGCCTGTTTGTGGAACTGACGGACTTCTACGTGGAGGGGCTGATCCATGTCAGCTCACTGCCCAAGGATTACTATCGCTTTGAGCAGGCGCACCAGCGGCTGGTGGGTGAGCGCAGCGGCGTTCGCTACCATCTCGGTGACCCGGTGACGGTGCAGGTGGCGCGGGTGGACCTGGATGAGCGCAAGGTGGATTTCCTGCTCGGGGAGCTATTGCCGCGACCCAAGCGCGAGAATACCAAAGTCAGCTCGCGGGCCATGGAAATGGCGGTGGAGCACCAGCGCGAGCGGCAGCGCAAGAGCAAGACCAAAGCCGAGGCCAAGACGCCAATTCAGACCAAGACGCCAAGCCAGGCCAGGACAGCAAAAAGGCACGATGCCCCCGTGGCGGGCGGCGAGACGGGCGCCAGTCACGGCGGCAAAAGTGGCCGTAAAGAAGGCGCTAAAGGTGCTCACAGCGGCGCTGGCCAAGAAGCCAGTGGCGCTGGTCAGGGTGCTGGCCAAGGGGCCGGTAAGGGCGCTGCTGAGAGGGCAGACAAGGAGACTGCAGCGGGCGCTAAACCGTCGCCCTGGAAGACGCGACCGCAAAGTGCTGCCGGAGAGGCGCCGTACCGCAAGCGCAAGGTGGGTTCCGGTGACGCCGTGCCGGTGGTGGCAGACCCAGGCGTGGAGGTCGAGCCCCACCGCGGAACCGAAGAGGTTGCAAAGCGCAGGGAATTGGAAGCTGGTGAGGGGCTGGAGGCGCGCGAAGCAGTAGAGCCCCGCGAGGGCGGTGGCGAGGAGCCGAAGCGTCGTCGCGGCCCCCGGCGCTCGCCGACCCGCAAGGGCGGCAAGCGGCCGGCGGTCGCCGCGCGCAAGGCGGCGCAGAAGGCTGAAAAAGCCGGCAAGGCGAAGAAGAAATCCGCCAGCGGCAAAAAGAAATCGAGCCGCAGCGGCTCGTCCAAGAGCAAGAAGAAATAAGTCGTGTCAGAAGAATTGGTCTACGGCCTGCACGCGGTGCAGGCACTGTTGAAAGGCTCTCCGCAGCAGGTCCAGCAGCTGTTGCTGCTGCGCGGTCGTCGCGACCAGCGGTTGCAGAAGATCATCGCTCAGGCGGAGAAGAACGATATCGCGGTCAGTTTCGTCGACCGCCGCGCCCTCGACGACAAGGTGGGTGACGAGGGCAATCACCAGGGCGTGGTGGCCGTGTGCGCGGGCAGGACCCGCGTGTACGACGAGCGCTACCTGCAGGAGCTGCTCGAGGACCTGCAGCAACGGCAGGAGGCGCCTTTTCTGCTGGTGCTCGACGGCGTCACCGATCCGCATAACCTGGGCGCCTGCCTGCGCTCTGCGGAGGCCGCCGGTGTGCATGCGGTAATCGCCCCCAAGGACAAGTCCGCCGGGCTCACGCCCACCGCGCGCAAGGTGGCCTGCGGTGCGGCGGAGGTATTGCCGTTTGTCACCGTGACCAACCTGGCGCGGTCGCTGCAGAAACTGCAGCAGGCGGGGGTGTGGATTTTTGGCGCCGCCGGCGAGGCGCAGCAGAGTGTCTATGAGGCGCAGCTTACCGGCCCTCTGGCACTGGTGATGGGCGCTGAGGGCTCCGGCCTGCGCCGTCTCACCCGCGAGCACTGCGATCACCTGCTGAAAATTCCCATGGCCGGCGAGGTGAGCAGTCTCAACGTCTCGGTGGCCACCGGGGTCTGCCTGTTCGAGGCGGTGCGCCAGCGCAGTTCGGCAACCTGAATCGATGGCGCCGTCCGGCGCGACCCAGTGCCACCTGGCTCCACTGGTCCCAGCTGGTTCCACGGCTCCACTTAACCCCGGCCGAGTGGCCATAAGCGATGCCTCGCTGTGCCGGCGGGCGGAATCGGTCAACTTGCAACCAGTTGGGCGTGCGCATAGAATACGCCGCCCGCAATGGGGTCCGCGGTTTGCGGAGCCTGTTGTACTCCTTGCCTCACCGGATTAGCCGGGAGGCTGTTTAACCCGTAAGGAGCAAAAATGCGTCATTACGAAATTGTATTCCTGGTCCACCCGGATCAGAGCGAGCAGGTACCTGGCATGGTGGAACGCTACAGCGCTTCCATCAAAGACAGCGGTGGACAGGTTCACCGTCTGGAAGACTGGGGCCGTCGCCGTCTGGCCTACCCGATCAACAAGATCCACAAAGCTCACTACGTTCTGATGAACGTGGAGTGCACGGAAGAGGCTCTGGAAGAGCTGACCACCAACTTCCGCTACAACGACGCAGTACTGCGCAACATGGTTATCCGCGAAGACGAGGCGATCACTGAAGAGAGCCCGATCATGAAGGCGGAAAAAGAGAGCCGTGAGCGCAAGGCTGCGCGCGCCGAGCGTACCGAGCGCTCCGAGCGTCGTGAGCGTTCTGAACAGGACAGCTCCTCCGAGGAAGCCGAGTCTTCCGATAACGCTGAAAGCGAAGAATAAGGGGATATTCAGATGGCACGTTTTTTCCGTCGTCGTAAGTTCTGCCGTTTCACCGCCGAAGGCACTAAGCGTATCGATTACAAAGATCTCGATACCCTGAAAGCCTACATTTCTGAAACTGGCAAAATCGTTCCGAGCCGTATCACCGGTACCAAGGCCAAGTATCAGCGTCAGCTGGCTACCGCGGTCAAGCGCGCCCGTTACCTGGCGCTGCTGCCGTACACGGACAGCCACGAAGCCTAAGCGGCTTCTTAAGAGGCTTTCGTTGCTTAAACGATTTATTAGAGAAGCTATCTAGTCGTGCGCGCCCTGGCAGAGTTCATTATGCGCGGGCGTGTGCGCGCGGTGCTCATCACTATGGTGGGTATCCCGCTGATCAGCCCGGCAGCGCTGGCGCTGGTCAGCCTGCGCCGCGGCAGCAGTGAAGGCCTGATGGTTCTGGCCTGGGCGCTGTTGCCGGTGGTCACCGCCGGCATGAGTGGTTACGTATCGCCGCTGATGACCGGGCTTGCGGTAACCCATCTGGCCGCGGTGTTCTGCGGCTCGGTGGCACTGCGCAGCAGCCGCTCCTGGACACAGGCTCTGGTGCTGATCACTGCGGTTGCGGCCATTGGTATTGCGCTCACGGCGCACTTCAGTGGCGGCCTGGTGCAAAGCCTGTTGGCGGCGGCGGAGGAGTCCGGCGGCGCTCAGGCGGAGCAGCTGCAGAAGGTGTTCACCAGTGAGCCGATCGTCACGGGCTACCTGAGCTGGATCTCGGCGATCACCGCGACTCTGGCCCTGGTGGTGGGGCGCTGGTGGCAGGCGATGCTGTACAACCCCGGCGGTTTCCGTCAGGAGTTTCACCAGTTGCGTATGCCGCTGCCGCTGGCCGCGATCGGCATGCTGGCCTGGGTATACTGTCTGGTGACCGAGGACTATGCCTTCTGGGGTGCGCTCATGGCGTTCCCAATGGTGGTGGCGGGTATCGCCCTGATCCACTGGATGGTCGCCAGGCGCGGCTGGGGCAGGGGGCCTTTGGTGGCCATGTATGTCTCGCTGGTGATTGCGGCTCTGCCGCTGGCAGGCTTTCTGTGTGGCCTGGCGTTGATAGATAGCTGGATAGATATTCGCGCTCGCGCTGAAAACAAGTAGCTGCGAACGCATACAACTGAAATTGAGGACACCGAGATGGAAGTTATTCTGCTCGATAAAGTAGTGAAACTGGGCAACGTGGGCGACCGCGTTGAAGTGAAGGCTGGTTATGGCCGCAACTTCCTGCTGCCCTCCGGCAAGGCCGTTGCCGCGACCCCGGCCAATGTGGCCGAGTTCGAAGCCAAGCGCGCCGAACTGGAGGCTGCCGCTGCAGCCAAGGTGAGCGAGGCGGAGAGCCGCGCTGCGAAGCTGGCCGAGGTGGTTGTCACCATCGCCGCCAATGCCGGTGACGAAGGCAAGCTGTTCGGTTCCATCGGCGCCCGCGATATCGCTGAAGCGATCACCGCTGCCGGCGTTGAAGTGGCCAAGGCTGAAGTCAACCTGCCGCAGGGCACCCTGCGCGAAGTTGGCGAATACGACATCGACCTGCAGCTGCACGCCGACGTCGTCACTACCATCAAGGTAGTTGTCGAAGCCGAATAAGCCCTTCCGGCGGCAGCCGGGGGACCGGGGCGGGTAACTCCGCTCTGAATGGCCCCAGACGCCGTCAGTCGCGCTACAATCGGGCGCTGGATTCCTTGTGAGTCCAGCGCCCGATCTGTTTTTGGTAGCCGGAACAACGATGAACGAAGAGTACGCTTTACCGGAAGAAGAGCTGCAAGCTGACGACAGTTCGCCCCTGCCGCATTCGGTGGAGGCTGAGCAGTCCGTGCTCGGCGGCCTGATGCTGGACTCCAGCCGTCTTGACAGTGTCGCTGAGCAGCTCGGCGAACAGGACTTTTTCGTTGCCAGCCACCGCAAGATCTTCGCGGTGATGACACAGCTGTCGGACGGGGAGCAGCCCCTCGATATCGTCACCCTGGCCGAGGCGCTGGCCAGCCGCGATCTGCTGGCTGAAGTGGGCGGTCCCGCCTATCTGGCCGAACTGGCCGAGAACACCCCCTCTGCGGCGAACATCGTCGCCTATGCCAAGATCGTGCGCGAACGCTCCATGTTGCGCCAGCTGATCGCCGCCGCCGGCGAGATCAGCCGCAGCAGCTTCAATCCCGGTGGCCTGGCCTCCACGGATTTGCTGCAGATGGCCGAGCGCCGTGTGGCGGAGATCGCCGAGGGGCGGGCGAAAGAGGGGGGATTCGTCGGCGTCGATACCCTGCTCAAGAAGACCGTCGAGCGTATCGATGAACTGTTCAAGACCGAGGGCGACATCACCGGTCTCGGCACCGGTCTCACCGAGCTGGATCAGCGCACTTCCGGCTGGCAGCCGGGCGAACTGATCATCCTCGCCGCCCGTCCCTCCATGGGCAAGACTGCGCTGGCGCTGAACTTTATTGAAACCGCCATGCTGTCGCAGGAAAAGCCGACTCTGGTATTCAGCATGGAGATGCCCTCCGATGCGCTGGTGATGCGGATGCTGTCCTCTATTGGCCGCATCGACCAGGGGCGCATACGCAACGGCAAGCTGCAGGAGGAGGACTGGCCCAAGCTCTCCAGTGCCGTGCAGAAGATGAAAGGCCGGGCGCTGTATATCGACGACACCCCGGCCCTGTCCCCCAGTGAAGTGCGCGCGCGCACCAAGCGCACGGTGCGCGATCACACCAACAAGCTGATGCGGGAAAATCCCAGGATGACCCGCGAGGAGGCCGAGGCCAAGAGCATGCCGGCGCTGATCATGCTCGACTATTTGCAGCTGATGCAGGTGAAGGGAGCCACCGAAGGTCGGACCCAGGAGATCTCCGAGATCTCCCGCTCCCTGAAAGGGCTGGCCAAAGAGTACAACTGCCCGGTGATCGCCCTGTCGCAGCTCAATCGCGGCGTCGAGCAGCGCCCCAACAAGCGGCCGATGAACTCCGACCTGCGGGAATCCGGTGCCATCGAGCAGGATGCGGACGTCATCCTGTTTATTTACCGGGACGAGTATTACAACGAGGACAGCCCCGACAAGGGCATGGCGGAGCTGATTATCGGCAAGCAGCGTAACGGTGAAATCGGCACCTGCCGCGCCGCGTTCGTCGGCAAGTACACGCGCTTCGACAACCTGGCGCCGGAGTACTATCAGGGCGGCGACTGACAGGTGGCCGCGGAGACCGGCGCAGACGTTGAGATGCAAAAAGGGCGAACCCAATGGTTCGCCCTTTTTGCATCTGCCATTCACACCGCCTGTCAGATCTGCACGACCACATAAACCTCGCGGCCGTCCCGCTGGGTGGGCATGAAGTAGTCGCTGCCATAACGGTAGTACTGGATCCCGTTGATCACTTCCGCGGTATAGCCCTGTGGCAACGTATCCAGCACCTGACCGGGTGTGTATGTGGAGGCAGCGGTTATGGGCGCGGTCGCGCTGGGGGCAGAGGCGGCCAGGCCAGAGGGGGCTGCGACCACCTGGTAGGCTTTGCGGGCGGGGTGCCATTGGTAATAGGTGTCTGCGTACTGGTAGTAGACTGCGCCGCCCAGGGTGATGCGCACGGCACCGGCCGGTAAGGAGGTGATTGCGGCGCCCAGCGGCGCGGTCACGGCGATATAGCCGCTGTTTGCGCGGCGATAGAAGTGCCCGCCGTGAAAATAATAGGGGCGCCCGCCCACCGCCAGGCTCAGGTGGCCGCGGGGCAGGATCGGGATGGTGAAGCCCACGGAGACGCGTGGATTGCGCAGCGGAATTCCGTGGTGATGGCGCTTCCAGGACTGATGATGTCCACCGTGTCGCTCCAGTGCGGGGGTGCGGGCATCCGCCGCTGGCGCAAAGGCGAAGGCGCCGAGGGCCGCCAGTGCCGCGGCGACGATCAGGAATTTGAGAGTTTTCATCTTATCTCCAGGGGTCGATGACCTGCCGTGGGGAAAGTTTAACTCGGCCCCGGAGACCTGTGTCGCGCCATCTGGTTAAGAAGTGTGAACCCGGGGTCTGCGGTCTGTTACCTCTGTTTCCTGAGTTGCCTCAGCCTCCCCTGTTGCCTCTATTGTCCAGGCTGCACCTGCTTGCTAGCGCTATTGGCCTTGAGTCGCCCGATTGCGCTGAATGATGCCCATCAGTTTGTAGAGCAGTTGCGCGGCGGCGAAATCGTAGGCGTGGAAGCCTTCGATGGGTGCGAACTCCAGCAGATCGAAGCCGATAATTTCCCGCTGCTGTGCCACGGACTCGAACAGGTTCAGTGTCTGGTACCAGCCGAGACCACCGGGGACCGGTGTGCCGGTGGAGGGGAAAACCGACGGATCGATACCGTCGATATCCAGAGTGAAAAATACCTTGCTGGGGAAATTCTCCGGCAGCTTGAAGCTCTGCACGTTGCTGGGCACCAGCTCGTGGGCATCCAGGTGGTGTATGCCGTACTGCGTGCGCGCCGCCATCTCCTCTTCGCAGTAGGCGCGAATCCCCAGTTGAAAGAGCGGAATGCCGGCCTCCACCACCAGTCGCATGACGCTGGCGTGGCTGTGCTTGTGGCCTTCGTAGCGGTCGCGCAGGTCGGCGTGGGCATCGATCTGGACCACGCCGAAATCCGTGATGCCGGCGTCAAGATAGCCCTTGATAACCCCCCAGGTGACCGAGTGCTCGCCGCCAATACCCACCGGCATCTTGCCCGCTTCGACAATCTCCCGGGTGGCGCGGGCGATTCGCTCCATCACCTGCGCGGCCTCGCCGCTGACATTGACCGGGGAGCGGGTGTAAATGCCCAGTTCGCAGGGGGAGGAGAAGTTGTCAAAGGTTTCCAGCTGCCAGGAGGCTTCCAGTATCGCCGCCGGACCCTTGCCGGTGCCGCCGCCATAGGACACCGTCTCCTCGTAGGGAATGGGCAGCACATGAAACAGTGCGTCCTCGGGGCGCGGCTGCTCGATCTCGGAGCCGAGGAAAATGGGGAAGTCGTTGTCAGAGAGCATCGGTGCTGTCCTCAAGGGGGTAAGCGCGGTTACGACAGGCGGTTCTTGAAATCTTCATAGCCGAACTCGCGCACAATGCGCAGGGCGTCGGTAGCGGAGTTCCACAGGGCGATGGCCGGCAGCGGAATACCGTTGAAGGTGTTGGTCTTGACCATGGTGTAGTAAGCCATCTCCTCGAAAACCACTCTGTCGCCAACCTTGAGCGGGGCGGGAAAGCTGTACTCACCGATACTGTCACCGGCAAGGCAGCTCTGTCCGCCGAGACGATAGCCGTGGGGCAGCTCACCCGGCGGGGCGGCGCCGGTGATTTCCGGGCGGTAGGGCATTTCCAGCACGTCCGGCATATGACAGGTGGCGGAGGCGTCGAGGATGGCCTGATCCTGGCCGTTCCAGGCGATATCCACAACCTCGCTCACCAGAATGCCGGCAAACAGCGCCACGGCCTCGCCGGGCTCGAGATAGACCTGGACCTTGTAGCGCGCGGAAAAATCCCGCACCGCGTCCACAAGGCGGTCCACCTGGTAGTCCCGCCGCGTGATGTGGTGGCCACCGCCAAAATTGACCCACTCCATTTGCGCGAGCAGGTGACCGAATTTCTCTTCCACCGCGGCGATGGTGCGGGCCAGGGGTTCGAAGTCCTGTTCGCACAAGGTGTGGAAGTGCAGCCCGCTGATACCGCTGAGATCCTCGCCGTCGAACAGCGAGCGCACAATGCCGAGGCGCGAGCAGGGCGCGCAGGGGTCGTACAGCGCGGTGTGCCCTTCGGAATGCTGTGGGTTGATGCGCAGACCGAAGCGCAGTTGCGGCCGCTGCCGCTGCGCCTCCAGACACAGCGGCTTGTAGCGCTGCCACTGCGAAAAGGAATTGAAAATAACGTGGTGGGCGAAGGTGAGAATTTCACGCAGCTCCGCTTCTTTGTAGCCGGCACTGAACACATGCACCTCGCGGCCAAGGTCGCGACCGCCGTATTCCTCGTAGGCCAGTTTTGCCTCGTGCAGGCCACTGGCGCAGGCGCCACTCAGATATTCCGCCACGATGGGGCCGACGCTGAACATGGAAAAGGCTTTCAGTGCGCTGAGCACCTTGGCGCCACTGCGCTGCTGCACATCGGCGAGCACGGCGAGGTTGTCGCGCAGCGCTTGTTCATCGACGACGAAACAGGGGGAGGGCACACGAGAGGGATCGAATTCGGCGAAGTAGTCTTTGCGGGGCGTCAGGTCCATAGGTGCTCGGTAATTCCGTGGCGTTGACAGGGGCGGGCACCGCGGCGCCCGCCTGTGCGAAGGCGGTTACTGAAAAGCCTGGTCGAGCCAGGTTTCCTGCCAGGGCAGGCCGTAGCGATTCAGGTCCGCCATAAAGGGGTCCGGATCGAGCTGCTCCAGGTTCCATACTCCCGGCTTCATCCACTTGCCTTCGAGCATCATCTTGGCACCGATCATGGCGGGCACGCCGGTGGTGTAGGAAATCGCCTGGGACTGTACCTCCCGGTAACAGGCCTGATGATCACAGATGTTGTAGACGTAATAGATCTTGTCTTTGCCGTCCTTGGTGCCGCGGATGATATTGCCGATACAGGTTTTGCCCTTGGTCAGCGGGCCCAGGCTGGCGGGGTCCGGCAGCAGCGCCTTCAAAAACTGGATCGGGATGATTTCCTGGCCGTGGAACTCCACCGGCTCGATGCCGGTCATGCCGACATTCTGCAAAACTTCCAGGTGCTTGAGGTAATTGGCCGAGAAAGTCATCCAGAAGCGCGCCCGCTCCAGCTCCGGGAAGTGCTTCGACAGGGATTCCAGCTCCTCATGGTAGAGAAGATAAATATCCTTCTCGCCGATGCCTTCGGGGAAATCGAACACGCGCTTTTGCTCAAGCGGTTTGGTGGTCACCCACTGGCCGTTGTCCCAGTAGCGGCCGTTGGCGGTGATCTCGCGGATATTGATCTCGGGATTGAAATTGGTGGCGAACGGCAGGCCGTGATCGCCGGCATTGCAGTCGAGAATATCGAGGGTTTGCATCCGGTCGAAATGGTGCTTTTTGGCATGGGCGGTAAACACGCTGGTGACACCCGGATCGAAACCGCTGCCGAGCAGCGCCATCAGGCCCGCTTTTTCGAATTTATCCTGATAGGCCCACTGCCACTTGTATTCGAACTTGGCCTCTTCCGGCGGCTCGTAATTGGCCGTATCCAGATAGTGCACGCCGGCTTCCAGGCAGGCATCCATGATATGCAGGTCCTGGTAGGGCAGAGCCACATTGATCACCAGGTCCGGTTTTACTTTTTCGATCAGCTTGACCAGTTGTGGTACATCGTCCGCATCCACTTCGGCGGTATCGATTTTGCGGGGCAGCATCGCCGCGATCTTGTCGCACTTGCTTTTGGTGCGGCTCGCAAGGGTGATGTGCTCGAACACTTCATCAACCTGCGCGCACTTGTGCGCCACTACCTGGCCGACGCCACCGGCGCCAATAATCAGTACACGGGCCATGAAAATCCTCCTCTAATGTTCGTCGCGATCACCCGCAGGCTGCGATCTTTGCTTTTGCGGGGTTGATACTTCTGCGGGGTTTATTTTTCAAAATAGGTATAGCCGCTCATGCTGGCGGTGTAGGTGTGCAGTATGTCCTTGCGCTGCTGGGCGGTGATAAGGCCATTTTTGACCGCTTTCTCCGCCAGTTTTCGGAACCGCTCGAACATATCCTGTGGGCGGTATTCCACATAGCTCAATACGTCGGCGATGCTGTCTCCGTGAATTTCACGGCTGTAGTCGAAGCTGCCATCGTCGTGGATGCGCACACTCACCACATTGGTATCGCCAAACAGGTTGTGCAGGTCGCCGAGGGTCTCCTGGTAGGCACCCACCAGGAAGGAGCCGAGAATATAATCCTCGCCTTCGCGCAATTCGTGCAGGGGCAAGGTGCGCTGTACTTCCTGGCGGCCGATAAAGCGATCGATCTTGCCGTCACAGTCGCAGGTGATGTCGGCGATGATGGCGGAGCGGGTCGGGGCCTCGCGGTGGCGATGAATCGGTGTCAGCGGGAAAACCTGGTCGATGGCCCAGATGTCGGGCAGCGACTGGAACAGGCTGAAGTTACCGTAATAAATATCCGACAGCGCCTCCGGCAGCGATTGCAGGTCTACGGGTACTTCATCCACCTCGTCGAGCAGCGCGCGTATGTTCTGCGCGCCGTACAGAAACAGGTTTTCGGCGTTGGCGCGCTCGCGCAGGCTCACCTGGCCGTGCAGGTACAGGGCGCGGATTTCATCGCGGTAATAGAGGGCGTCGTTGTAGCTCTCCTGCAGATTGTTCGCATTGATGCCATCCACCGCCTCTTTGAGGTTGCGGAGCATGATGTGATCGCTCTCGCCGGTGCCGTCGGGGTCAATGGCCACCGGCTCGTAGCGGGTGGTATCGAGAATGTCGAACAGCAGCACGGACGAGTAGGCCACTGTGGCGCGGCCGGATTCGGTAATGATGACCGGGTGCTCGATGCCCTCGCTGTCGAGGGTGCCCATAATGGCCTCGACCACATCGACGCAGTACTCGTCCAGCGAATAGTTGCGGCTGTGAGTATCGTTGGTTTTGGAGCCGTCGTAGTCCACCGCCAGGCCGCCGCCCAGATCCAGGTAGCCCATGGCGGCACCCTCCTCGACCAGGTCCGCATAGTAGCGGCAGGCCTCCAGCACACCGGTGCGGATATCGCGGATATTCGGCACCTGTGAACCGAGGTGGTAGTGCAGAAGCTTCAGGCAGTCGAGCATGTCGTGGCGGCGCAGTTCGTCGACCATGGCGATTAGGTCGTTACTGCCGAGGCCGAAAATACTGCGGTCGCCGCTGGTGGCGTTCCAGTAACCGCCCACCTTGGAGGCCAGTTTGATGCGCACGCCGATGTTGGGCTTCACACCTTCGCGCTCGGCGCAGCGGATGATGGTGGCGACTTCCGACGGTGTTTCCACCACGAAGAAAACCTGCACGCCCAGGCGCTGGGCCTGCAGGCCGAGATTGATAAATTCCTCGTCCTTATAACCGTTGCAGACAATCAGCGAGTCAGTGTTTTCGAGGGTGGACAGGGCGGTAATCAATTCCGCCTTGCTGCCGGCCTCGAGCCCGTGGCCGAATGGTTTGCCGGCACTGGCGATCTCCTCGATCACCTGACACTGCTGGTTGACCTTAATCGGAAAAACACCGCGAAATACATTGCGGTAACCGCACTGCGCAATGGCGCTGGCAAAGGACTGGTTGATGAGCGCCACCTGAGCGTCGAGCAGGTTTTCAATGCGCAGCAGCAATGGCATGCCAAGGCCGCGCTCCATGGCGCCATTGGCGATATCCATCAGCGACACGGTATTTGTGCCGCCGGCGCTGCTCTTGACGGTGACGGTGATTTCGCCGAGATCGTTCAGGTCGAAATAGCCCGCGCCCCAGTTGCGGATACCGTAGAGTTCTGCGGAGTCTTCGCAGGTCCAGTCCTGTACTTGTTGCTGTTTCATGACGTCTTATCGATCAGGGGCTTAAAGGGCGCGAATGGTGCGCTCACCGCTTGGGGAAAGCAATAACTATAGAAAACAAAAACCGAAAAAATTAATCGGCAGAAATTAAATTTTTATTCGGTTTTCACTGAGTCGGTAATGACGGGAGGGTATTTGGCGCTTGGATATTCCGTCAAGAATATCGCAGAAATTTGTCGCTCTTTGCGCAGGAAAAATAAAAGCTAAATAAAGGTTCGGTTTTTATGTTCTTGAATAGTTGCGAAAAGGCGGCCATATAGGCCGCCATTTCTGCTGGGTCTTGGCCGCTCAATACAGAATGCCGGGGTTTTCGACGATACGGTAGCCCCGCTGGTGATGATCCCAGAGGTAGAAGGTGTCATAAGCCACAAAGTAGTTGCGGCCGCCGAAAGCCAGGCTGACGGCACTGGCGGGAAGAGAGGTGACGACCGCGCCGATCGGCGCCCTGGCGACAACGTAACCGCTGTGGTGGGGGCGGTAGAAAATGCCGTCGCTGTAAAAAAAGCCCAGGGCGCCAATATTGATGCGAACAAAGCTGCGCGGTAGGTGGCGCCAGCGATAGCCGTAATCGTAATGTGCGGGGCGCCAGTGGTGCCTGTGCTGGCGGTAGTGCTTGCGCCTCTTGTGTTGGCTAAGGGCGTGGTGCTTCTGGTAGCTGCCCTTGTGGCTCTGCTTGTGGTGCTGTTTGTGCTTCTTTTTATGGCTCTGGTAGTGGTGTTCTTGCGGATGCTTCTGCTGTTGGCCCTTGTCGCCGTGACCGCGAGGGCTGTGCTGCTGGTGATGCTTTTCCTTGTGGTGAGCGCGGCCGAAAGCCGACGCGCCGGGAGAGTCGGCATCTGCGGACAGGCTGTGCCGATGATCGCCGCCGGCGAGGGCAGGGCCGGCCAGCAACAGGCTGGCGGCTGCGAGGATATTGAGTAGGGTTTTCATGTCGCTCTCCTGGGTGCCGCTGGCGCAGCCACTGATACGATGGAGAGGAGTTTGCGTGGCGCCGACTGAATCTTTCCTGAACCCGGGCCTGTGGCCGGAGTTGCCGCTTTGCATGGTCTCTTTAAGGGGCTTTGGGGTGCTACTTTTGACCGGCGCCATATGTTGTGGACGCTTGGTCCACCGAGTATGATGCCGCGCATATTTTATCCAGCAGTGAACACCCGGGTGGCTTCGGCTTACCCCAGCGGAGATCAACGGGATGCAAGTTTTTCATCATGTGGCGAGCCTGCGCGAAGCGCTGAACGAGGCGCGCAGAAGCGGCAAGACCATCGGCTTTGTGCCCACCATGGGCAACCTGCACGATGCGCATATCGAGCTGGTGAAGCTGGCGCAGCAGCAGTGCGACCTGGTAGTGGTGTCCATCTTCGTCAATCGCCTGCAGTTCGGTCTCAACGAGGACTGGGATAAGTACCCGCGCACCATGGAGCAGGATATGGCCCGCCTGCGCGGTGTGGGATGCGACTTTTTGTTCCACCCCGAAGAGAGCGAGATCTACCCCAACGGCATGGACCAGCAGACCCGCGTGGTGTGCCCGGCCATGACCGACGTGCTGTGCGGCGCCAGCCGCCCCGGGCACTTCGAGGGCGTGACCACCGTGGTGGCCAAGCTGTTCAATATCGTGCAGCCCCACAAGGCCGTATTCGGCATCAAGGACTTCCAGCAGCTGGCGGTGATCCGCCGCATGGTGGAGGATCTGTGCATCCCGGTGGAGGTGGTCTCGGCGCCGGTGCACCGCGAGCCAGATGGCCTGGCGATGAGCTCCCGCAACGGCTATATCACGCCAGAGGAGCGCCCGCGGGTGGCGGTGTTGAATCAGGCCCTGAACCGGGTCAAAGAGCTGATTGAGCAGGGGCGGCGGGATTTTGCCGGGCTGGAGGCGGAAGCGCGCCAGCAGATCGAGGACAGCGGCTTTCAGGTGGATTATTTCTCAATCCGCAACAGCCGCAACCTGGAACCGGCGGCGGACGACGACCGCGAGATCACCGTGCTCGGGGCCATGTACACCAGCGCGGCGCGACTGATCGACAATATATCCATTGAGCTGTGAACTGTGCGCGGAAGGCTGCCAGTCGGGCCGGGAGAAGGCGCTGAAGACGCGCTTGACCGCGGCCATAGACTGGCGGCGGCCCACCGACCGCCGCTGATTCCTTTCCGCTCCCTGCCTATTCTTCCCTTGCTTTATTAGCGCCGCCTTACTCTTCGTAGATGGCGTAAAACTTCTTGACGCTGCCGATGGTTTCCCAGCTGCCCTCGAAGCCGGCGGGAATACAGAAAGCGTCGCCGGTGGTGACGCGCTCACTGTGACCCTCGGCATCGGTGATCACCGCTTCCCCGTCGATGATGTAGCAGAACTCGTCCTCACTGTAACTGAGCTTCCACTTGCCGGCGTCGGAAGACCACACGCCGCAGAAGAAGTTTTCCTTGGCATTGGTAAAGAAGTGCTCGGTAAGCTGCTGGGGCTTGCCGGCCAGCAGTTTCTCCTCGGCGACCGGACCGGCTTCCCGTGCTCCGCTGCCCTCGACAATACGCAACAGTTTCTTGCTCATGACATACCTCTAATGTGATCACTTTCTTGCGGGCTAATTGTGCCCGGCTTTGCGGAAAATTGGCACTGCAATCCATGCCCGATTGTGAAGGCCTCCCGGCAGCCGGCCAAGTGGCGGAGTAAGATGAGGGGAGGTGCAAGCTGACAGCGTTGTCATTTCGCGCCACTGGATGTTATAACTGGCCGCCCACACTGACCGCCTCGGCAATGGCAGCCATGTTCCGGCGGCAGCGCGATGAAGACCGAGAGGCCTGCCAAGAGGCCCGAGCAGCCTGATAAGACCAATAAGTAAGGAAGAAAACGATGTCCGAAGTCCATGTCCGCCGCGTACCGGCGGCGTTCGCCGCTGAGGCGCATATTCGCGCCGAAGACTACGAGACGCTTTACCGCCAATCCATCGAGGACCCCGACGCCTTCTGGGCCCAGCAGGCCAAGGACTTCCTGCAGTGGCAGCAGCCCTTTTCGCGAGTGCGTGAAGAGGACCTGCAGCGCGGCCATGCCGCCTGGTTTGCCGATGGCACATTGAATGTCTCGGTAAACTGCATCGACCGACACCTGCCCGCGCGCGCGGAGCAGACCGCCTTTATCTGGGAGGGTGACGATCCCGCCGACAGCAAGACCGTCACCTATGCCGAACTGCACGAGCAGGTCTGCCGGCTCGGCAACCTGCTGCGCGCCCGTGGCGTCAACAAGGGCGACCGGGTGTGTATCTATATGCCGATGATCCCCGAGGCGGCCTACGCGATGCTGGCCTGCGCCCGAATCGGCGCCGTGCACTCGGTGGTGTTCGGCGGTTTTTCCCCGGACTCCCTCAAGGATCGCATCCTCGACAGCGACTGCCGGGTGGTGATCACCGCCGACGAGGGGGTGCGCGGCGGCAAGACGGTGCCGCTCAAAGCCAACGTGGACCAGGCGCTCGCCAGCTGTCCCGACGTGCACACCTCGATCGTGGTCAAACGCACCGGCGCCAATGTGGACTGGTTCGCCAAGCGCGATATCTGGTACCGCGAGTCCGTGGCCGAACAGAGTGCGCAGTGCGAGCCGGAAATGGTCAGCGCGGAAGACCCGCTGTTTATTCTCTACACCTCAGGCTCCACCGGTAAGCCCAAAGGGGTGCTGCACACCACCGCCGGCTATCTGCTGATGGCCACCATGACCTTCAAGTACACCTTTGATTACAAAGAGGGCGATGTCTTCTGGTGTACCGCCGATGTGGGCTGGATCACCGGGCACAGCTATATCGTCTACGGCCCCCTGTCCGCGGGTGCGATCAGCCTGATGTTCGAAGGGGTTCCCACCTATCCGGATGCCTCCCGCTGCTGGCAGGTGGTGGACAAGCACCAGGTCAACATTTTCTATACCGCCCCCACCGCCATTCGCGCCTTGATGGGTGCCGGCGATGAGTTTGTGACCCGGACCAACCGCAGTTCACTGAAGCTGCTCGGCACCGTGGGCGAGCCCATCAACCCCGAGGCCTGGGAGTGGTATTACGAGGTGGTGGGCGAGGAGCGCTGTCCGATCGTCGATACCTGGTGGCAGACCGAAACCGGCGCGCACCTGATCACGCCGTTACCCGGTGCGGTTGATATGAAGCCGGGTTCCGCCAGCAAGCCGTTTTTCGGTGTGCAGCCGGCCCTGCTGGATGAAGAAGGCTGTGAAATCACTGGCGAAGGCGCGGGCGCCCTGGTCATGAAGTCCAGCTGGCCCAGCATGATCCGCTCCGTGTTCGGCGATCACCAGCGCATGATCGATACCTATTTTTCCACTTTCCCCGGTTACTACTTCACCGGTGACGGCGCGCGCCGCGACGGCGATGGTTATTACTGGATTACCGGCCGCATCGACGATGTGCTCAATGTCTCCGGGCACCGGCTGGGTACGGCGGAAATCGAGAGCGCCATTGTGCTGCACGAGGATACCGCCGAAGCGGCGGTGGTGGGTTATCCCCACGATATCAAGGGGCAGGGTATTTACGCTTACGTCACGCTAAAAGCCGGGCATGAACCCTCCGAGGCGCTGCGCCAGGAGTTGATCGACCTGTGCGTGAAGGAGATTGGGCCAATCGCCAAGCCGGACATTATTCAGTGGGCGCCGGGCCTGCCGAAAACCCGCTCGGGAAAGATCATGCGCCGCATTCTGCGCAAAATCGCCGGCAATGAACTGGAAAACCTTGGCGATACCTCGACCCTCGCCGATCCCTCGGTGGTGGATGAACTGATCGAGCACCGCGCCAACCGCTAGTGCGGCACGACTGTCCGCATCGGTTACACTGGCAGCAGAAAGGCGAAACCTTCGGGTTTCGCCTTTTTTATTTGTCGCTTTCAGCATTTCTGTGACGTACCAAAAAATTCCGCGTCCACCGCGCACCAGCGGCGGCAGTGAAAATCGATTACGGGAGGCCGGTTATAAAAACCGGTGATGCGAACAAACGCCAAAGCTTCGCCGGCCCGCGCGCCGCCGCGCTGGCAGTTTGGAATCCCGCTGGAGCATGCAAAAAAAGGATGTCTAAGGCGTGCCCATGGGGTGTGGTGCATCAACTCTGCTGTATGGCCGAGTGAAGGGGCATGAGATTCCCCCGCCAAACAACAAAATATAAGAAAGGTGGGGCAAAACGGCGAGAAAGTTAAAGAGAGCATCGGTGGGAAGCCGAGGGGAAGCTGGGGAGGAAGCTGGGGAAGCAGCAGGAGAGAAAATCGCGGCAGTGTTTTCGCGCTCTTGTAGGATTTTTCTCTCAGGCGGCGGAACCCTGTCGCGACACAATTTGCCCCGTATCAGTCTTTGTCGGTGTGAATGCGGTAAAAGCTGTCGCTTGCTTTCCCCTGATCCGGCCACACCCCGCCCCGGTGCGCTATAAGTCTTAGCAAAGCAGGCTCCCGCAGGAAGCGCCCAGGATGCTCGATCATATCGCTCTCCATATTCACAGTTATGAGCGCAGCAAGGAGTTCTATCGCCTGGCGCTGGCGCCGCTTGGCTATGAGTTGATTCTGGAGTTCGACGGTTGGGCGGGGTTTGGCTGGGGCGACAAACCAGATCTGTGGATCAAGGGCGGCAATGCCACCGCGCGCTCCGTGCATCTGGCGTTTCGCGCCGAAGATCGCCAGGCGGTGGATGACTTTTACAGTGCCGCGCTCGAAGCCGGCGGCAAGGACAATGGTCCGCCGGGGCTGCGGCCGCAGTATCACGACAACTACTACGCCGCCTATGTGCTCGACCCGGATGGCCACAACATTGAGGTGGTCTGCCACTTGCCGGAATCGCCATAGGACTCCCTGAATCTCCGCATCGGTGCCGGGTGGCGAGCCGGGGTGAGCCGGGGGCCGGGGTGAGCCCGGTGAGAGATGCGCAGAGGCCCAGATGCTCGCCAAGATGAGGGCAGCTGAGGGCAGCTGAGGTCAGATAAGGACAGCCGAGAAGAGGTGAATAGCAAGCGGCAATGGCGACCATAACCTCTTCCAATTTCCATAGGCAGGCGCGCACCGCTAGCCTTCACACTATCGAGGCAGTCCGGCGGGGGTTGCCATCTTTCTGGAGGAGCGGCATGAGGGCAGCGTTAATATCCATGGTGATGCGATCACTCTGCCAGTTTGCTGGCGAGCCAGGTGCTCCGGTTGACAGGCAGCCACAACGGAGCGGGTCATCGTCGCCAAAAAGGCCGTCACGGCCGCGGGATGTCCGCACTGGCCCGGAGTTGGCGGGAGTCGCGGAGACTGCGGCACGGCTCTGAGCCGCGAGACGCGTTAGTAGCCTGTGCCATGACCAGCGCAACAGGGCGGTTGGCCCACTGGTCGCGGCGCGTTAGCATTGGCGGCCATTAGCCAGCCGGTAGCCCCCCATGTCCTCCAGTCACCACCCCTATGAAGCTCTGACGCCGGACCGGGTCATCGACAGTGTCGAATCGATGGGGCTTTGGTCCGATGCGCGGATTTTGCCGCTCAATAGTTATGAGAACCGCGTCTATCAGGTGGGCATCGAGGGCGCGGAGCCGCTGATCGCCAAATTCTATCGTCCGGGCCGCTGGACGGATGCGCAGATACTCGAGGAACACGCCTTTACCCGCGAACTGGTGGAGGCCGAGATACCGGTGGTGGGTCCACTTGCTTTCGATGGCGAGACCCTGATGGAACACGAGGGTTTCCGTTTTGCCCTTTTCCCGCGCCGTGGCGGCCGCCAGCTGGAATTGGATAATTTCGACCACCTGGAACAGGTGGGGACCATGCTGGGGCGCATCCACGCAGTGGGTGCCACACGGCCCTTCGAGCATCGGCCCGCCCTGACCCTGCAGCACTTTGCCATCGACAGCCGCGAGTTTGTCCTCAGCGGGGATTTCCTGCCCCGCGAAAACCGTCTGGCCTATGAAACTGTAACCGCGGACATCATCGACACCATCGCGCCGCTGTTCGAGCAGTCGTGGCGACAATTGCGTTTGCACGGTGACTGTCACCCGGGCAATTTTTTATGGCGGGATGAAACCCCCTGGTTTGTGGACCTGGACGACTGCCTCACCGGCCCGGCGATACAGGATATCTGGATGCTGATCTCCGGTAACCGCGCCGAGCAGACCGCCTACCTGGACGCGGTAATCGAAGGTTACGAGACTTTCTCGTCTTTCGATCCCCGCGAGCTGCAGCTGGTCGAACCTTTGCGCTGCCTGCGGCAGATACACCATGCGGCCTGGCTGGCGCGCCGCTGGCAGGACCCCGCCTTCCCGCTGGCGTTCCCCTGGTTCAACACGCCGCGCTACTGGGCGGAACATATACTGGCGCTGCGCGAACAGCAGTCGGCGCTGCAGGAGCCGCCGCTGACATTGGGCGCGCTCTGACGGCAAGGCTCTGAGGTGATGAGTCTTGGGCGGTGCCATTCGAGTGGCGAAAGTTTGGTGATGACAGGAGTGATGGATGTCTGCAGCGATAAAGGGAGGAATAACAGGAGTGATAGACGGAGCCATGGCAACCCATCAAAAGGCGCCCAGCAGTGATCCCCTGTGGTGCGAGATTCTCACCGGGGTGGCCACGCAGGCGGAGCGGGAGCCGATTCTGGCCAGCTTCCTCCACGCCACCATCCTCAACCATGCCACCCTCGAGCAGGCGCTGAGCTTTCACCTGGCCAACAAGCTGGACAGCGCGGTGGCGCCGGCACTGCTGATCCGGGAGGTGATCGATGAGGCGCTGGCGGCGGATGCCGGCATCGGCCGCGCGGTGCGCGCCGACCTGAGCGCGTTTTATCAGCGCGATTCCGCCTGCCAGTCGCTCTATGAAGCGTTTCTTTTCTTCAAGGGTTTCCATGCCCTGCAGGCCTATCGGGTCGCCCACTGGCTCTGGCGTCAGCAGCGCCGCTCCCTGGCGCTGTTCTTGCAGCACCGGATTTCCGTGGTGTTCAGTGTCGATATTCACCCGGCGGCCACGCTCGGGCAGGGGATTCTGCTGGACCATGCCACCGGCATCGTGATCGGTGAGACGGCGGTGGTGGAAGACAATGTTTCCATCATGCAGTCCGTGACATTGGGCGGCACCGGCAAGGAGAGCGGTGACCGCCACCCGAAAGTCCGCCGCGGTGTACTGATCGGCGCCGGCAGCAAGGTACTGGGCAATATCGAGATTGGCCGCTGCACGCAGGTGGCCTCGGGCAGCGTGGTGTTGAAGTCGGTGCCGGAGAAAAAACTGGTGGCCGGTGTGCCCGCGCGGGTGATCGGTGATGCCAGTTGTGAGCAGCCGGCGCTGTCCATGGATCAGTGTGCGCTCACTCAGGTGGACCTGCAGCTGCCCTGAGGTGTTAAACCGCTGTTGCGGCCGGGCAATGCGGCGCGGTGCCGGGGTAAAGGCGGCTATTCTTAGGGCATGAAATACAGTCTCAGCGCCAAAAATCTCGTCAACCGGAACCTGGAGGCCCGCGCCAACTATTGCGCGGGCCTGATGAGCGTGGATGGCACCAGGGAGATTACCGGCGTGCTGCGCGCTGACAGCGGGTTGCTCTCGCATACATTCAACCAGGTAGTCACCACCGCGGTGATGCCCTCGCGGATACTGCAGCGTTTCGCCGTGGATTATTTTCGCGAGCGCCACAGCCCCTTCACCCTCTGGCACTGTGCCAACAAGCCGCTGGACGAAGGGGAGATGGCGGAACTCGGCCTCAGGCGGCAGCCCTCGATGGTGGCGATGGCGGGGGAGAGGGTGCACCTTGCGGCGGTGGATGACTTGCCGGAAGACCTCAAAGGCAAGCTGCAGCTGGAGCCGCTGGATGCCGAGGCGCTGGATGCCTATGGGCAGTTACAGGCGCAGGCCTATAGTGGTGAGCGCGAGGGGCCGCAGATTCGCAAGTTCTATCAGGCGCTGGCGCGGGTGCCGGAAGCCAAACGCTGTCGCCTGCGCTATTTTGCCGGGCGCCTCGACGGCAAGGTCGTGGCCGGGGCATCGCTGTATGCATCCGCCGATGCCCTGGGCTGCTATGAACTGTTCGTGGATGAAAACTACCGCGGCCGTGGCATCGGCCGGGCCCTGTTCCACTACCTGGTGGGGCAGATACAGAAGGGCCATCACAAACATGCGGTGGCGCTGACCAGCGCCGACCGCCAGCAGCTGTTGCTGGAAGCGGGATTCTTCGCCGTTGGTGAGGTGGCCTGCTATCGCTTCGAACCCTGAAGGGCTAAGGGCTAAGGGCTAAGGGCGAAAGGCGAGAGGCGAAAGGCGGGCAGAAGAGTTTTAGCCCGGTTCAGGCGCGCTCGATGGGGAAGGCGATGACCTCCTCGATGCGCCGATAGCCGCCCGCCAGCATCAGCAAGCGGTCGACACCCATCGCCACCCCCGCGCACTCCGGCAGGCCGGCCTCCAGTGCCGCCACCAGTCGTTCCTCGAACGGGTAGACATGCAGCTTGTGCGCGGCGCGGTAGCGGTGGTCCGCCTCGAAGCGCCGGCGCTGTTCCTCGGCATCCGTCAGCTCCCAATAGCCGTTGGCCAGCTCCAGGCCGGCCACGTAGGCCTCGAAGCGCCGCGCAACCGGGGTTCCGCTGGCGTCCTCGGTCACCCGCGCCAGCGCGGCCTGGCTGGCGGGAAAGTCATACAGCAGGGTGATGCCCGGCCCCATGGCCGGCTCCAGCCGGTGGCTCATCAGCAGGTCGAGACACTCGTCACGGCTGGCTGGCGCGAAAGAAAGTTCCACTTCCTGGCGGGTACAGTCGCCGAGTGCCTCGTCGCTGGCCGTATGGGGGTCCAGTTGCAGATGCTGCAGGAACAGTTCCCGATAGCTCAGCAACTGGATGTCGGCGATCCCCAGCACCAGTGACAGCAGCTCGCCCACTTCGCTCATCAGGCGGTGGTCATCCCAGCCCACCCGGTACCACTCCAGCATGGTGAACTCCGGGTTGTGGCGGCCGCCGGCCTCACCCTCGCGGAACGCCTTGCCCAGGTAGTAGCAGTCGCCAAAGCCGGCGGCGAGCAGGCGCTTGAGGCCGAACTCGGGGCTGGTGGCCAGGTAGGCGGGTTCGCCGGTGCACAGGGCGGTTATGGAGTCGATGTGGGGGTCGCTGGTGGCGCGGCGCGAAAGGGTCGGCACCTCCGCCTCCAGCACGTTGCGCTCGGCAAAGAAGCGGCGGATTTGCGCCAGCAGCGCGGCGCGCTGGTGCAGGGCGCGGATACTGGCGCTCGGCTGCCAGGGGGAGATCACTGATGTCATAGAGTGGGGGTGGCAGGTTTACCGTCGCCGGCTGGCGACGGTAAGTGTTGCGAAGGTAAGTGTTTCTGGGGGCGAGGCGATTACTCGTCCTTGGCGCGGCCCAGATATTCGCCGTTGCGGGTGTCGACCTTGACGGTCTCGCCGATCTCGAGGAACAGCGGCACCTTGACCACCGCGCCAGTGGACAGGGTGGCGGGCTTGGTGCCGCCCTGGGCGGTGTCGCCGCGCAGGCCCGGGTCGGTGTCGGTGATTTCCAGAATGACGTGGTTGGGGGGAGTCACCGCCAGCGGTGCGCCGTTGTACAGGGTCACCGTGCAGGTGTCCTGTTCCTTGAGCCACTTGGCGGCATCGCCCACCGCCTCGGCGCTGGCCTGGTGCTGCTCGAAGGTTTCCGGTTCCATGAAGTGATAGAACTCGCCGTCGTTGTACAGGTACTCCATGTCGCGGTCCATGACGTCCGCGGATTCCAGGCTTTCACCGGAGCGGAAGGTGCGCTCCCAGACGCGGCCGGTCTTCAGGTTGCGCAGCTTGACGCGGTTGAACGCCTGGCCCTTGCCGGGCTTGACGAATTCGTTTTCCACGATGGAGCAGGGGTCGCCGTCCAGCATAACCTTGAGACCGCCCTTGAATTCGTTGGTGGAGTAACTAGCCATGGATTCCTCTGAGTGCAACAAGCGGACCCGGCACTAATCGCCAGTCTCCCGCTCAATTTTGCCCTTCCAATTTTGGTGCGGGCGCTTAAAATTTGCGCGCTCTGCGCAAGCCGAATAGCGATGTATGATACAGCACCCCCCAGCTCCCAGTGAAATCGTTGCAAGCGATAATCCCGCCCTCAGCGCCGAGCGCCGCTGGCAGGAGGAACTCGCCGATCTGGTTACCGACCCGCGGGAGCTGATCCAGGCGCTGGCGCTGGACCCCGCCCAGTTGCCTGCGGCCCTGCAGGCCAGCGCGGATTTCTCCCTGCGGGTTCCGCGCCCGTTTCTCGCCCGCATGACCCGGGGCAACCCTCAAGACCCGCTATTGCTGCAGGTTCTGCCCGGAGCCCCGGAGCTGGAGCCCGCGCCCGGTTTTAGCGCCGACCCTCTCGGTGAGCAGGCGGCCAACCCGGTGGCGGGCGTGGTGCACAAGTACCGGGGGCGCCTGCTGCTGATCGCCGCCGGTCAGTGCGCGGTCAACTGCCGCTACTGTTTTCGCCGCCTGTTTCCCTACGGCGACAACCACCTGAGCCGCGCCCAGTGGCAGGCGGCGCTGGATTATATCCGCGCCCAGGACCCGTTGCGGGAAGTCATTCTCAGTGGCGGCGACCCCCTGGTACTGGGGGATCGCCAGCTCGGCTGGATCGCCGGCGAACTGGCGGCGATAGCGCAACTCACCACCCTGCGGGTGCACACGCGGTTGCCGATTGTGGCTCCCAGTCGGGTAACCGACGAGCTGTTGCAGTGGCTGACCGGGTCGCGTCTGCAGCCGGTACTGGTTCTGCACTGCAATCACGCCAATGAAATTGATGCGCGGGTGCGCGCGGCGCTGCGGCGACTGCGCGCCGCGGGGGTGACGCTGTTGAATCAGGCTGTGCTGCTGCGCGGAGTGAACGACTCCGAGGCGGCGCAGGTGCAGCTGAGCGAGTGCCTGTTCGATGCCGGGGTGATGCCCTATTACCTGCACCAGCTCGACCGGGTGCAGGGCGCGGCGCATTTCGAGGTGTCGGACGCGCGGGCGAAGGCGCTGGTGGCGGCAATCCGCAGGCGCCTGCCGGGCTATCTGGTGCCGCGGCTGGTGCGGGAGATCGCCGGTGAGGCTTCCAAGACCCCTGTCTGATGCATTTAACAGGATAAAAGTGACGCGCCTCACAATTTAGGCGCGGTATTCATTCGTGTTGTCTTGTTTGAGGAATTGCCCGCTCCCTATACTGCCGGCCATAACAAAGCATGGACGCAGAAAATGCCTCAAGCTCCCACTCAAACGGCGCCCCAAAAGGCGGCCGTTGCCCCCGATCTCTTCGCCCGCTTGCGTCTGCCGCAGCCGTCTCTGGACGTATTGACCTGCGCCTGTGCAAACGAAAACCAGCTGCATGACTGGCTTGCCAAACAGGGTCTGCATCCGTATCAGCCCGCCCATCAGCTGCGCCTGGCGGGGCTCCTGGTGAGTCTCGCCGGTGAAATCGCCCGCTGGCACAACTCCGGTCAGCAGCGCCTGGCGATGCTCGAGGTGGTGCGGGAGTATGCCCTTGCCTGCGTCGATGGCATCGCGCTGCGCCGGGGCGACCAGCCCAAAGGCCGCGCCCAGGTTCCGCAGATCGCGGTGCGCGCCGCCATGCGCCTGCTGCAACAGCTGGCGCTGGCCTATGGGGCGCTGGCCGGGCAGTTGCGCCAGGAATCGGGACTGCTTGCCCGCCGTCGCAACGCCTGCGCCCTGCAGCGGGCTGTGGATGCCTACCGCCGCCTGCTGCAGCTGGGTCCGCTGTTTGCGCTCGCCACGCCGCGCGATACCTGGCGCAACCTGCAGTTGCTGGTGCAGGTGGCGCGGGCCCAGAAGTTGGAGACCCGGGCGGTGCGGGATCGTCACCATCCACAGCGCCGCGATCGCGTTGCCAACGCCTATATGCAGGTGGCGCTGTTTGCCGCCGCCAACCCCGGCCAGCTGGGCAGCAGCGAGCAGCAGCAGCTGTGGTCCCTGACCTTTGAATGGGCCGGCGTGACCGCCATCGTGGACAGTTACAAAAGCCGCAGCGAGTCGCTGCTTGCTTCGCTGGCATCGGATCGGGCGCCGATCCCGGGCAACCGCATCGAGAACTGTCGGCTCGACCCGCGTCTCTATACCGCCCCGCTGGGGTGGAAGATCGACCTCAAGCGTCTTCTCGCCAGACTCGCCCGGCGCTCCAAGCGGGCCGACGAGCACCTGATCCGCCGCGTCTATCGCGGCTGGTCCTACCGGGGCGGACGACTGGATCGCCGCGTCCCCTCCCGGCAGCGCTGCCAGGTCCTCACCGGCATGGGTGCCATCTGTCACCATCTGGACAGTGGCGCGCCGCTGGATCAGGCCGTGATCGAGGGCTTCTGCGGTGCCAGTGTCGGGGGCCGGGGCGCTGTTGGGACGGAGCTTCGCCCTCAGGGAATAGAACTCGGTGGTGTATTGCCCACTGCCCCGAGTCTGGGGCTGGACGGCAAGGGCGCCATGGGTGCACAGAAGTACCGCGCGGTGGAAGCCGCAGTGGCAGATGTCAGCCGCGGGGGTATGGGCCTCAGGCTGCCGAAGGAACTGGCGGAGAAGGTGCGAGTCGGTGAACTGCTGGCAGTGCGCTTGGCGGACCGCTGGCAGCTGGCGGTGATTCGCTGGCAGTGCCAGCTGCAGGACTGTGTGCGCGCCGGAGTGGAGTTTGTCGCCAGCGAGGCGCTGGCGGTGCGGGTGCAGAGGCACACCGCGGAAGGTCGCCTGTCGGCGCCCATTTCGGGCTTGCTGTTGCGCCGCCGTGGCGACGCGAAGCAGGCCGGGGCTGCGCCCGCGGGGCCGGTGGTGTTTGCCCTGCCGCAGCCGCTGTTCAAAAGTGGCGATAGCGTCGAGCTGGTCAGCAAGGCCGAGAAGCGCTCCCTGCGCCTTGGGTCCCAGGTGGAGAGCGGCTCCGGCTTCGCGTGTTTTGAATTTGTATAACCTGCTGCGCGGCCAGAAAGGTCACCGCTCTTGTAAGTGACCACTGGCGCACCCTAAACTTATGCTCCCTGAATAATACCTTCTGGCACTGTGGCCCCCGCAGTTGCCATAAAGAGCAATAAGATGAGCAGCAGCGACACGATCCGACTTCTCCTGATTCACGATGTGCCCTCTGAAGCGCAGAGGCTGGTGAGCATGCTGCACAACGCCGGGCGCCCCAATCGCGCCCAGCATGTGGCCACAGAGGCGGTGCTGGTCAAGCTGCTGCAGGACAAGACCTGGGATCTTCTGATCGCGGCCGAGGGCAGCCAGAATCTGGCGCCGGCGAAGGCCCTGCGCACAATCCAGAAGATGCAAAAGGATGTCCCGGTGTTGTTGCTCAGTGAGCGCAGCGGCGCACAGCCAGTGGTTGAGGGGCTTAAGCTCGGTGCGCGCGATGTGGTCACCGTGGATGAGGACCAGCACCTGCTGCTGGTCATCCAGCGGGAAATGCAGGCCCTGGAAAACCGTCGTCAGGCCCGTCTCCACGATCGCCGCTACCACGCCACGCTGCAGCGGACCAAGGAGCTGCTGGACAGTTCCAAGGATGCGATCGCCTATATCTCCGACGGCCTTATCGTCTATGCCAACGACTCCTTTGCCGAGCGATTCGGCTACAAGAGCAATGACGACGTCGAGTTCCAGCCGCTGATCGACATGCTGGCTGAGGGCGAGCGCGAGGAAGCGCGCGAGTTTCTCAAGCAGTGCGCCATCGACAATAACGATGTGGAGGCGCAGGAGTGGAAGTTTACCGCCAACACCGCCTCCGGTTCGCCGCTGCCAACCACTGCCGAAGTATTGTCCACCATTTATGACGAGGAGCGGTGCCTGCAGGTGCGCATTGCCTCCGGCAGCGGCGATACCGAACAGCTCGAGGCGCAGATCAGCGACATCAAGAATCGCGACCCCCTTACCGGACTCTATAACCGCCAGCACTTCCTGCGCGTACTGGACTCCACCATCAATTCAATCGCCGGCTCGCCGCGCACCGGAGGTCTCCTTTACCTTGAGATCGACCGTTTCGAGGAAACCGTGCGTGGGCCGGTGGGGGTGGCCGGTGCAGACGCGTTGCAGAAAAAAGTGGCTGAACTCTTGCAGTCCGGACTCCGCCGGGGGGACGTGGTGGCGCGCTACGGCGATGACAGCTTCTGCCTGCTGATGTCGGAGACAACTCCCGATAGCGCCGAACGCCGCACCAGCGAACTGCTGAAGAAAATATCCGATACCATTTTTGAGGTGGTCGGCAAGACCGTGCAGGTCACTGCCTCGGTGGGTATCTCGCTTCTCAGTGAAGCCTCCGGCAGCGGCGAAAAAGTGCTGAACCAGGCCATCAAGGCCCACGCCGAGGCGCTGCAGAAAAACAGCAATGGCAACAGCTTTGCCCTCTATGAGCCGGATGCCGAGCAGCCCGATGATGCCAATACCTATCGCCGGGCGCGGGTGGCGCAGGCGCTGGATGCGGGCACACTGAAGCTGCTCTACCAGCCGGTGCTGAGCCTGCAGGGCAGCGGCGAGCACATCTACGAGGTGCTGGTGCGCCTGGTGGACGGCAAGGAAGAGCTGGCGCCGGTGAGTTTCCTTGAGGGGATTGGCGACACCGCGCTGTCGACGAAGATGGACCGCTGGGTGATCCTCAATTCCATGAAGGCGGCTGCGGCGCAGCGCGCTGCCGGCAAGCCGGTCATTTTGCTGCTGCACCTGACCGCCGCCTCGCTGTTGGACAGCGGCCTGCCCGCATGGCTGGGGGTTGCCTTCAAGGCCGCCAAAGTGTCGCCAAACTCGGTGGTGTTCCAGTTGCGCCAGGAGGATATCAACAGCAACCTGCACGCCGCGCGGGACTTCACCATGCAGGTGCAGGATCTGGGCTGCCGGGTGGCGGTCTGCCACTTTGGGATCGGCCTCAACCCCTTCAAGTCGCTGGAGCATGTGAAGGTCGACATCGCCAAAGTGGACCCGTCGTTTGTCCGCGAAATTCAGGACGAGGGCGAGAGCAGCGAGACCCTGGCCAACCTGGTCAAGGAGCTTGGCGCCACTGGCACCCGGGTGATCGTTCCCCATATTGAGCAGGCCAGCATGCTGCCAACCCTCTGGCAGACAGGTACCGACTATATTCAGGGCTACTATGTGCAGGCGCCCGCTGACGAGATGGCATTCGACTTCAACATCGAATGAGCCGCCGCCGGCGGCGCTCCCCGCTGCCGGCAAATTCCTTCCCATGTCCCATGCTTCAGCCCGCAATGACATTCGGCGCGCAATAGCCCCTCATTGCCATCTCTTTTCCCGCAGCGCACTTCCACCTTCTGCGGTCCTTTGTTTATCCTTTTTGAATGCGAGTGCAATACTGATAAACCAAAAAAACCACTGGAGCTATTCCATGTCTTCCAGATGCCTTAGTAGCAGCCTGCTGATTTGCGCCCTATCGCTGATGGCAGCCTGCTCTCCCTCAGGGGAGCCGCAACAGCCCGATACTCAGGGCGCCGAGATCATGGCCGCAGAAGCGCCCGCGGCGTCAATGCAGGGAGCGGCGTTAGTGCAGGTATCAGCGCGGGAGTCGGTCCCCTCGCAGCGGCAAGCGGCAAAAGCGCAGCCCGACCTGCCGGAGTCCGGTGTCGATTATCACTCCTATGCCAATACCGATGACTTCCTCGTTGAGCATGTGGATCTGGATTTGAGCGTGGATTTCGAGCGCAAGGTGCTTGAGGGCGTGGCAAAACTGAAGCTGCAGCGCCTGACCGATAAGAGGGAGCCGCTGATCCTGGATACCCGCGGGCTGGAGATCGAGGCGGTGAAGGCCGGGCACGGCGGGCAGATGCACCCAGTGAAGTTCTCGCTGGGCAAAACCGATCCCGATCTGGGCACACCGCTGAAGATCCAGTTACCCAAGAACGCCACCGCGGTCACCATTCAATACCGCACCTCTCCGGACGCCTCCGGCGTGCAGTGGCTGGAACCCCAGCAGACCGCCGGCGGTGAACACCCTTTCCTTTTTACCCAGGCCCAGGCCATCCACGCCCGCAGTTTCGTGCCATTGCAGGATACGCCGCAGGTGCGCATCACCTATAACGCCACTATTCGCACGCCGAAGGAGTTGCGCGCGGTGATGAGCGCGAATAACGACCCCGGGGCGGAAATGGACGGCGTGTTCGAATTCTCCATGCCGCAGCCGATTCCCTCCTATCTGCTGGCACTGGCGGTGGGGGACCTGGAATTCAAGCCGATGGGCGAGCGCACCGGCGTCTACGCCGAGCCGGCGCTGCTGGAAAGCGCGGCCGCGGAATTTGAGGATACCGAGTCCATGCTGGAGGCGACCGAGCGGGTCTACGGCCCCTATCGCTGGGATCGCTACGATCTGCTCATTCTGCCGCCGAGCTTCCCCTTCGGCGGCATGGAAAATCCGCGCCTGAGCTTTATTACCCCGACGGTGATCGCCGGCGACAAGAGCCTGGTGGCCCTGATCGCCCACGAGCTGGCCCACTCCTGGTCCGGCAACCTGGTCACCAATGCCAGCTGGCGCGACCTGTGGTTGAACGAGGGCTTCACCACCTACCTGACCAACCGCATCATGCAGAACATTTACGGCGACGATCGCTATCGCATGGAGATGGCGCTGGGCTATGACGACCTGCAGGCCGACCTGGCCGAAAGGCCGGACGGTGACGAGATCATGGCCATCGATCTGCGTGGCCGCGATCCCGACGAGGTGTTTTCCAACATTCCCTATGAAAAGGGTTCTCTGTTTCTCTATGAGCTGGAGCAGAAAGTAGGACGCGAGAACTTCGACCAGTTTTTGCTGGATTACTTCAACAATTTTGCTTTCCAGAGCATCACCACGGAAGACTTTGAAAGCTACCTGCAGAAGACGCTGCTGGCCCAGTACCCGGACAAGCTGGATGCGGAGCGCATCCGCCAGTGGATTCACGAACCGGGGATTCCGGAAGGTGCCCCGGTTCCCACTTCCGATGCCTTTACAAAAATCGACCCGTTGCGCGAGCAGTGGCTCAAAGGGGAGCTGGCGGCGAAGGATATCGACACCGGCAACTGGACCTACCACCAGTGGAAATATTTCCTCGATGGCATGCCGGAAAAGCTGGACGAAAAGCAGCTGCGGGAGCTGGATAGTGCTTTCAGCCTGACCGAGTCCAGCAACAACGAGATCGCGTTCAGCTGGTTGATGATCGCTGTGCGCAATGATTACCAGCCGGCTTTCGGACGCCTGAACAGTTTCCTGACCGAAATCGGCCGCAACAAATTCCTGCGCCCTCTATACAGCAACCTGGTAGAGAGCGGCCGTCAGGAAATGGCCGCTGAGATTTTTGAGGGCGCCAAGGCTGGTTACCATCCACTCACTGTGAAAGTGAACAGCAAGATTATCTACGGAGACGAATCCCCGTAGTCCGTCCCAGGTTCCCCCATCGGGAGCCTTGCCTGAGCGCGCCTCAGCCGCGTTCAAGCAGCCCGGCGATCTGCCCGTCGTTGAGGCCGAACAGGTAGAGCGCCGCATCCAGCCCGAAGCGGTCGATGGATTGCGGTGCCTCCTGCCGGACTTTGGGCTTGGGATGAATGGCGATGCCCAGTCCGCCCAGCGACAGCATGGGGATGTCGTTGGCGCCGTCGCCGACGGCAATGACCCGCGACAGCGGCAAGCCCATTTCCACTGCAATCTGTTCCAGTAATTCGCGCTTGCGCGCCCCGTCCACGATCGGTTCGATCACCTCGCCGGTGAGGGCGCCGTCGGCAAATTCCAGCTGATTGGCATGCACCGTGTCCACCGCCAGTCGCTGGGACTGCAGGTAGTGGGCGAAATAGGTGAAACCGCCGGACAGAATGACGGTTTTACAGCCCAGTGCGCGCAGTGCCCGCAGCAAGGGTTCGGCGCCGTCTTTGAGGGGCAGCTGCGGGGCGATGCGGGCCAGCTCGGCTTCCGGAAAACCCTTCAGCAGTCGCATGCGTTTTTTGAAGCTCTGGCGGAAGTCCAGCTCCCCGCGCATAGCGGCTTCGGTGATGGCGGCCACCTGCGCGCCGATGCCGGTGATCTTGGCCAGCTCGTCGATTACCTCTGCGTCAATCAGGGTGGAATCCATATCGAAACCGGCCAGTGAGGGCGGGCGCTGGCTGTCCCCGGTCTGCAGTACCAGGTCCGCGCCGATCTCCTCCGCCAGTTTCAGGCAGGCGCGTCGCACCGGATCGAAGTCCAGTTTTCCGTCTAGCTGCAAGCGCAGCACGGTGCGCTCGCGGCGCTGAGACAGGGTATCCACCGCGGTGACCGATGCGCCCAGGCCGGCGACAAAATCCAGTAGCGCGCGCAACTGCGCCAGGGTCGCGCCGGGGGAGAGCAGGGTCAGGCACCAGGGGGCGGTGACCGCGCTGGCGGCGGGCTGCTTGGGCAGTGGTTGTGAGAGCGGCCGCGCAAGCGTCAGGGCATCGCCAAGGTCTGCGTCCCCCGTATCCTTAGCTAACCCCAGCAGCGCCAGCTCGGCCACACCTGGGTGGTACTCTAGGTAGTGCAGGGGCGCATCGCCGGTGGAGCGGGTGATCTGCGCGAGGGGCAGTTGCAGGGAAACGGTTTGGGCGTCCATGTTGAGAGTCCGTGGCATGGCAAAGTTGGGCGCGCATTATAGCTCCGATGACAATATCCGCTAAAATCCCCGCCATCACTATTCAAGAATCACAATAAAAGTGTGCCGCCTCATGTCAGCCAGCCCTGCCAGCCGCCCGAACCCGTCGCGATTGCTTAAGGATTTTTTCGCCGGGCTATCGCCGAATGCGCGTCAGCAGCTGGTGGCGGCTGTCGTCTGGCTCTTGGTCGCGGCCTTCTGCGCCACCGGTTTGAGCCATGATTTCGGCCGCCAGAAATCCGCAGCCCTGGCCCGGGACCGGGCTGTGGCAGAAACCGCGGCCACCGTGCTGGCCCGCCAGAGCCTGGAACGTATCGTCGCCGGTGACCGCATCAGTCTGCAGCTGCTGGCGCAGGAGCTGCTGGCGCTGCCCGCTGTTACGGGGATTACCGTGCAGGATGTGGAGTCCTACCCGCTCACGCAGGTCGGCGATGTGGAGCGCGGCGAGACGGTGACGGCGCCGGTCGTGTTGCACGACAGCCTGGCCGGCAGCGTCGCGATTAACTTCGTGCCCGCCGCCGGGGTGACTTTTCCTTGGGCGAGCCTGTTGCTGTGCCTGGTATTTGCGCTGCCGGTGAGCGCGGCGGTGGCGCTGGCGCTGTCGTACCTGCCGGCACGGCGGGCAACGCCGGTGATCTCCGCAGCCCCGCTCAGACCGGCAGCGGAGCCGGAACCGCCGGTGGCGGCGGGGCTTTACCTGCGGCCACTGAACTGGGCGCAGCTCGGCAATCAGCTCAGTCGCGGCGCGCTGGAGAAACTGCAGGCGCAGCTGCAAGCGCGTCTGCAGCTGCTGTGCCGTATCTACGATGCGCGGCCGTTAAGGGATGCCGGCCCGCAACAGGGGCTGGGGTTTGCCGGTGACGATGCGGCCTTCCGGGCGATCTGCTGTGGCCTGCTATTGAGGGAGTTGCAGGGCGCGAGCGCCATTACCGGGCTGCAGCTGGCGCTGGCCGTCACCCCCGGCGAGCTGCGGGACTTCTCCGCTGACCGCCTGCTGGCCCAGCCACGCGCGCTCTATCTGCACCGGGACCTTCTGCAGGAGGCAGAGCTGGCGGCCCGTATTCAGTGCCACGAAGGTGATGCCGGGCTGGAAGTGACGGCCCTGTCGCCGGTATATCAGCGGCTGCTGGACAACCAGCTGCAGCAGCTTGCCCGGGCCTGACGCCGCTGAATTTTTAGCAGCCCTATTGGCTGCCTTGGCTTGCCGCCGATTTCCCCCTGTGCCTCCTGGTCACACGCCGACTCCTGCTCACACTCCCGCTCCCTCTTCTGCGGCTGCGTCCATGGGGGCGCGGGCGGTATTTGTCCGCTGGCAAAATGGCGGCTGCGTCCTCTTGCTTACGTTTACGTTAACGTAAGCCTTTGCTAGTCTGGGCCCCGTTGCCAGGAGTCAGTCATGAAACCCGAATCGAGCCACGCTGAGCCCGTCAGCTACAGCATCTCCGACCTGTCGCGGGAGTTCGGCATCACCACGCGCACCATCCGTTTTTACGAAGACAAGGGGCTGCTCGCTCCAGAGCGGCGTGGCCAGACCCGTATCTACTCTCCCGAGGACCGGGTGCGGCTGAAGCTGATCCTGCGCGGCAAGCGGCTGGGTTTCTCCCTCGATGAGAGCCGGGAAATCATCGAGATGTACGACCCCGCCCACGGCAATGTGGAGCAGTTGCAGCGGTTGCTGCAGGGCATTGCCGAGAAGCGCGCGCAGTTGCAGCAGCAGTTGCGCGATATCCAGAGCCTGATGAGCGAGCTGGATGAGGCGGAGGAGCGCGCACGCGCTGCTCTGGCCAGAAATATTTCCCCGTGAACCGATAACCGTTTACCGGAGTGATTATGAACACCGCATACCGCACCCTTAATTTCAATCTCGGTGAAGAGATCGACATGCTGCGCGACATGGTTTTCAAACTGTGTCAGGCAGAGCTGGCTCCCCGCGCTGCGCAGATCGATGTGGACAACCAGTTCCCCGCCGATATGTGGAAGAAATTCGGCGAAATGGGCCTGCTTGGCATCACCGTGGAGGAAGAGTTCGGCGGCTCCAATATGGGCTATCTGGCCCACGCTGTGGCGATGGAGGAAATCTCCCGGGTTTCCGCTGCGGTTGGCCTGTCTTACGGTGCCCACTCCAACCTGTGCGTCAACCAGATCCGCAAGAATGGCACCCAGGCGCAAAAGGAAAAGTACCTGCCCAAGCTCTGTTCCGGCGAGCATGTGGGCGCGCTGGCGATGAGTGAGCCCAATTCCGGTTCGGACGTGGTCAGTATGCAGTTGCGCGCAGAAAAGCGCGGCGATCGTTTTATTTTGAACGGCAACAAAATGTGGATCACCAATGGTCCCGACGCCGACACCTATGTGATCTACGCCCGCACCGAGCCGGGACTCAGCTCCGGTGGCATTACCGCGTTTATCGTCGAGCGCGGATTCAAGGGGTTTTCCCAGGCACAGAAGCTCGACAAGCTCGGCATGCGCGGCTCCAACACCTGCGAGCTGGTGTTCGAAGACTGCGAAGTGCCGGAAGAAAACATTCTCGGCCAGCTGAACGGCGGCGTGCGGGTTCTGATGAGTGGTCTCGACTACGAGCGCACCATTCTTTCCGGCGGTCCGGTGGGCATCATGCAGGCCTGCATGGATGTGGTGGTGCCCTATGTGCACGAGCGCCAGCAGTTCGGCAGAGCCATTGGTGAGTTCCAGCTGATGCAGGGCAAACTGGCGGATATGTATGCCGACCTGAGCGCCAGCCGCTCTTTCCTTTACGCGGTGGCCCGGGCCTGTGATCGCGGTGAGGATTCCCGCAAAGACGCGGCCGCGGTCATCATGTTTACCGCCGAGCGCGCCACGCAGATGGCGCTGCAGGCGATTCAGACCCTGGGCGGCAATGGCTATATCAACGAATACCCGACGGGCCGCCTGCTGCGGGATGCCAAACTGTACGAGATCGGTGCCGGTACCTCGGAGGTGCGGCGTATGCTGATCGGCCGCGAGCTGTTTCAGGAAACCCGTTGAGGGTTTTATTAAACGATTGAGGGCGGTTACTGAAAAGTCTGCGCGGACTGTGCGCGGCCAAACGATGAAATCGCGCAAGCGCAAGAATGACGCTTAAAGAATAACGGCGAAATAGATTGCCACCAGCAAGCCAAGACCTATGAATCAGCTACACAGCAAGATCAATCCACGGGACGACGCCTTTGCAGCCAACCGCGAGCAGATGCAAAACCTGGTTGCGGACCTGCGCGAAAAGCTGGAGACCATTGCCCGGGGCGGCGGCGAGCGGGCCCGGGAGAAGCATCTGGCCCGCGGCAAACTATTGCCGCGGGAGCGTATCGACGCCCTGCTCGATCCCGGCAGCCCTTTCCTGGAATTCTCCCAGCTGGCCGCCTACGAGGTTTACGGGGAGGAGGTCCCGGCGGCCGGTATTATTACCGGAATCGGCACCGTCTCCGGGCAGCCCTGCGTGATTGTCGCCAACGACGCGACGGTGAAGGGCGGGACCTATTACCCGCTGACGGTAAAAAAACATCTGCGGGCGCAGACCATCGCCGAGCAGAACAACCTGCCCTGCATCTATCTGGTGGACTCCGGTGGCGCCAATCTGCCGCGTCAGGATGAGGTGTTTCCGGATCGCGAGCACTTCGGGCGGATTTTCTTCAATCAGGCCAATCTGTCTGCGAAAAATATTCCGCAGATCGCGGTGGTGATGGGCAGCTGCACTGCCGGCGGCGCCTATGTTCCGGCGATGGCGGACGAGTCCATCATGGTGAAAGAGCAGGCCACCATCTTTCTCGCCGGCCCCCCCCTGGTCAAAGCCGCCACTGGCGAAGAGGTCTCGGCGGAAGAGCTGGGCGGGGCGGAAGTGCACTGCCGCACCTCCGGTGTCTCCGATCACTACGCCAACAACGATGTGCACGCCCTGCAGCTGGCGCGCCGCTCGGTGGCGCGGCTCAACCGGGTGAAGAACCCGGGACTTGATATCCACAAGCCGGTGGAGCCTATTTATCCCCCCGAAGACATTTACGGTGTGGTGCCGGCGGATTCCCGTCAGCCATTCGATGTGCGGGAGGTGATCGCCCGCGTGGTGGATGGCTCAGCGTTTGATGAATTCAAGGCGCTCTACGGCACCACGCTGGTGACCGGCTTTGCGCGCATCCACGGCTACCCGGTGGGTATCGTCGCCAATAACGGCATCCTGTTTGCGGAGAGCGCGCAGAAGGGTGCCCATTTCATCGAGCTCTGTGCGCAGCGCAATATCCCGCTGGTGTTCCTGCAGAACATCACCGGCTTTATGGTGGGCAAGCAGTACGAGGCCGGGGGCATCGCCAAACACGGCGCCAAGATGGTGACGGCGGTGGCCACCGCCAGGGTGCCGAAGATCACCATTCTTATCGGCGGATCTTTCGGCGCCGGCAACTACGGCATGTGCGGCCGCGCCTACGATCCCAACTTCCTGTTTATGTGGCCCAATGCGCGCATTTCGGTCATGGGTGGCGAACAGGCGGCCGGGGTGCTGGCGCAGGTGAAGCGCGACCAGAAAGCGGCCCGTGGCGAGAGCTGGAGCGAGGACGAGGAGCGCGCCTTCCGCCAACCCATCACCGAGACATACGAACATCAGGGGCACCCTTACTATGCCTCGGCGCGGCTGTGGGACGACGGCGTCATCGATCCGGCGGATACCCGCCGGGTGTTGGGTCTCTGTCTGGCCGCCGCTACCCACAAGGCACCGGAAGAGACCCGCTTCGGCGTCTTCCGCATGTAAGGCCCCTATCCAGAATGCCGTGGGGAAACGGCAGAACAAGGAAATTTCATGACTGAAAAACTGCTGACTGACATCGACAGCGAGGGAGTGGCGACGGTCACCCTGAACCGCCCCGATGTCCACAACGCCTTCGATGACGACCTGATCCGGCAGCTGGGCGAAACTTTCGATCGGCTCTCCCGCCAGCCACAGGTTCGCGCTCTGGTGCTGGCCTCCACGGGCAAGAATTTCTCCGCCGGTGCCGACCTGAACTGGATGCGGCGCATGGCGGAATACTCGGAGGAGGACAACCGCCGCGACGCCGCGGCGCTTGCCGCCATGCTGCATAAACTGGACACCTTCCCGGCCCCGACCATCGCCCGGGTACAGGGTGCCGCCTTCGGCGGTGCGGTGGGTCTGGTGAGCTGCTGCGATATGGCGGTGGCGGCGGAGCGCGCCAGCTTCTGTTTATCGGAAGTGAAGATCGGCCTGCTGCCGGCCACCATCAGCCCCTACGTCATCAACGCCATCGGCGCCCGCCAGGCGCGCCGCTATTTCGTGACCGCCGAGCGCTTTTCCGCCCGGCGCGCCCACGAGATCGGCCTGGTCTCTGAGGTGTGCCAGGAGGGGGAGCTGGATCTCGAAGTGCAGAAACTGGTGAATGCGATCCTCGACAACGGCCCGCGCGCCGTGGTGATGGCCAAGCAGCTGGCCATGTCCATGTCCAACCGGGTGATCAATGAGGAGTTGCAGGGCCAGACCAGCGCCCTGATCGCGGCGGTGCGGGTGTCGCCGGAAGGGCAGGAGGGGCTGGGGGCATTCCTTGAAAAACGGGCGCCCAGCTGGATGGGCAGTGGCGGGGAATAATTTTTCGGACGCACTATGATTCGCAAACTGTTGATAGCCAATCGCGGCGAGATCGCCTGCCGCATTATCAAAACCGCGCGCCGTCTCGGCGTCGCCACGGTGGCGGTCTATTCCGATGCCGATGCCGACGCCCTGCATGTGCAGCTGGCCGACGAGGCGATCCGCTTGGGGCCGCCGCCGGCGAAGGACTCCTACCTGGATGCCGACAGGGTGCTCGCTGCGGCCAGGCGCACCGGTGCCGATGCCATCCATCCCGGCTACGGATTTCTGTCGGAAAACGCCGGCTTCTGCCGCGCCTGCGAGCAGGCGGGAATTATTTTTGTCGGCCCGCCCGCCAGTGCCATTGAAGCCATGGGGTCCAAGTCCGCGGCCAAGCGGATTATGGAAGAGGCCGGGGTGCCGCTGGTGCCCGGTTATCACGGCGAAAACCAGCAACCGGCACTGCTGCAAGAGCACGCCCGGGAAATCGGCTACCCGGTCTTGCTGAAGGCCGCCGCCGGTGGCGGCGGCAAGGGCATGCGCCGGGTGGATGACCCCGGTGAATTTCACAGCGCCCTGGATGCGGCCAAGCGCGAGGCCATGAACGCCTTTGGCGACGACCTGATGTTGCTGGAGCGCTATGTGGTCAGCCCGCGCCATGTGGAAATCCAGGTGTTCTGTGATCAGCAGGGCAACGGTGTCTACCTGTTCGAGCGGGACTGCTCGGTGCAGCGCCGTCACCAGAAAGTGGTGGAAGAGGCGCCGGCACCGGGGCTGACGCCGGAGCTCCGTGATGAGATGGGACAGGCGGCGCTGCGCGCGGCGCACGCGATCGGCTACGAGGGTGCGGGTACGGTCGAGTTCCTGCTGGATGCCGACGGCAGCTTTTACTTTATGGAGATGAATACCCGGCTGCAGGTGGAGCACCCGGTGACCGAGATGATTTCCGGTCAGGACCTGGTGGCCTGGCAGCTGGCGGTCGCCGCCGGCGAACCCCTGCCCAAGCGGCAGGAGCAGCTGGCCATCGACGGCCATGCGTTCGAGGTGCGTATTTACGCGGAAGACCCGGACAACAACTTCCTGCCGGCCACCGGCACACTGGTGCGCCACCGTCCGCCGGTGGATAGCGAATCGGTGCGGGTCGACACCGGCGTGCAGAGCGGCGATGAAATCAGCGTGCATTACGATCCGATGATCGCCAAATTGATCTGCCACGGCCGCAACCGGCGCGAGGCGCTGGCGAAACTGGACCGGGCGCTGGGCCAATACCAGATTGCCGGCCTGCGCCACAATATCGACTTCCTGCGCCGGGTCATCAACCAGCAGGACTTCGTCGCCGGTCGCGTCACCACGCACTTTATCGAGGACCACGAGTCCGAGCTGCTGCAGGCGGAGCGTGCACTCACTGCGCTGCAGTGCGCGGGAATCGCGGCGTATCTGCACGAGCGTGAACGGCGCGACCTGCGCGCGGCGGCACCGGCAGAGGACCCCGGCTCACCCTGGCACTGCGGCGACAACTGGCGCAGTGGCCTGCCTGCCCGGCGCCGGCACAACATCGACATTCACGGCCGCCATGTGGGTCTGGAGACAGAAGTGGTCGATGGCGCGGTGTCCTGGTGCTGCGAGGCTTTGGGCGAGGCGGGGCGCGGGGAGATCCGCCTGCTGCCGGGCAGCGAGCTGGCGCTGGTGGACGGGCGCCGCATGGGCTTTAGCTGCGTGGATACCGCCGAGGGCGGTGCCGTCTTTGTCGGTGACTGCCAGGTGGAGTTTCGCGTACTGCCACCGGATCTGGGCGAAGCCGGCCAGCATGCCGGGGGTCTGGAAGCGCCGATGAACGGCACCGTGATCGCCCTGCTGGTGGAGGCCGGCAGCGCCGTCGAGGCGGACCAGCCGCTGCTGGTGATGGAGGCGATGAAAATGGAGCACACCCTGCGGGCACCCTCTGCCGGCGTGGTGCAACAGTATCTCTGTGCGGAAGGCGACCTGGTGGATGGCGGCAGCCTGCTGATTGATTTCGATAGCGGGGAGCCAGCATGACAGACACCACCGTCACACTGCCCCGGCGGGTAAAAATGGTCGAGGTGGGGCCCAGGGATGGCCTGCAGAACGAGCGACAGCCGATAGCCGTCGCAACGCGCATCGGCCTCGTGGACCGGCTTTCCGCCGCCGGCCTGCCGGTGATCGAGGCGGGCAGCTTTGTCAGCCCGAAGTGGGTGCCGCAGATGGCTGCCAGCGAAGCGGTTCTCGCGGGTATTGAGCGCCGCCAGGGGGTGCGCTACAGCGCCCTGACGCCGAACCTGCAGGGCTATGAGCGCGCGCTGCAGGCTGGCGCTGACGAGGTGGCGGTATTCGGTGCCGCCTCGGAGGCCTTTACGCGGAAAAACATCAATTGCTCCATCGCCGAGAGCCTGGAGCGTTTCGCACCGCTGCTGGAGCGGGCGGCCACCGACGGCATCCCGGTGCGCGGCTATGTCTCCTGCGTCTTGGGTTGCCCCTATGAGGGGGACATAGCCCCGCAGAAAGTGGCGGCGGTGAGCGCGGCGCTGCTGGAGATGGGCTGCTACGAGATTTCTCTCGGCGATACCATCGGAGTTGGCACGCCAGAGCAGGCCAAGCGCATGATCGACAGCGTCGCCGGCCGCGTGCCGATCGAGAAGCTGGCGGTGCATTTTCACGATACCTACGGTCAGGCCTTGGCCAATATCTACGCGGCCCTGCAGATGGGCGTGGCAGTGGTGGACTCCGCCGTGGCGGGCCTCGGTGGCTGCCCCTACGCCCGCGGCGCTTCAGGCAATGTGGCCAGTGAGGATGTGCTCTACCTGCTGCAGGGGCTGGGAATCGACACCGGTGTCGATCTGGACAGACTGGTGGCAGCGGGCAACTTCATTTCCGCCGAGCTGGGGCGCGAGAGCAATTCCCGCGTGGCCCGGGCGATGACGGCTGCCTGTTAGGCGGCCGCCTCTGCGCTTTGGCGCTCTCTGCCCCATGGTGCTGCGCCAGCACCCGCTGCCTGCCGAGCTGAAATGCTGATGGAGCTTCAGGTTGAGTTTCGGGTTGGGTTTCGAGGTGAGGGCCAGGTGTTGCCCTCGCCCGCCTGCTGAATCGGTTACCATGGGCGCACAGCTTTAAACGCTTTAACGCTTAAAGAATCTCAAAATCTTCCGTGTTGTCTTTTCCATGAAACTACTGCGCAATTTGCTTCTGCTTGTGACCGGGCTGCTGCTCCTGATTGCGGTGGCCGCCCCCGGAGTCATCGGCCCCCAGGTCGAAACGGTCTGGCAGGAGCAGCTCGGGCGCATCGAGGGGCTGGAGCGCAGCGAGTATCGGCGCGGCTGGTTCGGCGCCGAGACGCAGATGCAAATCGCCACAGGCGATGGCCCGGCTGTGCTGCGCAGTGAAATCCAGCACGGACCTCTCCTTTTCACCTCCGGCGGCCCGCGCCTGGGCGCGGTTTACAGTGTCACCACGCTGGAAACCGAGCAGCTGCCGCAGCCACTGCGGGCGCAACTGCGAGCCTTCTATGGCCGTCTCGCCCACAGCCCTGTGCGTCTGGAAACCGTCGTCGGTGTGGACAACAACATCGACAATACTCTGCGCCTGCAACCTTTCGCCCGCAGCGACGCCGGCGGTGAGTTAGAGTTTGCCGGCGCTGAACTGGTGTTGCAGACCGATTACAGCGGCGCGGTGTTGAGTGGCGCGGTGCGCCTCGGTGAGATTCGCCGTAGAGAGGGTGATCACGAAAAGTTTTACAGTCAGGCGGCCGATGGGCAGCTGACGATAGTGCCTGGTCGCTCGCTGGAGGGCGGCCTGCAATGGCCGCTTGTAAAGGCCGAGACAGAGTCCGGCCCCGTGGAACTGCGGCGGGTGCGGTTGGACCTTGCCCTGAATCTGACCGGCGGCGGCGTGAAACTGGAGAGCATATTCACTGCCCCGCAGGTGCAATCCGCGACGCCGGTGAGCGCGGTCAGCCAGCGTATTCTGGTGCCGGAGGTTGCGCCTGCCGTACTGGCGCACTATGTGTCACAGCTGCTGCCGCCGACCGGTGGCCGCAACTGGGCGGAAGTCTTCGGGCCGCCGCTGTCGCTGCAGCAGCAGTTGCTGGTGGAGTCCGCCAATGGTCCCGCCATGGTGGATGCCGATATTGACTGGCGGGGTTACCGCACCGGCGCGGGTGGGGGGGCGCAAATATCGGAGCAGTGGCCGATGCCGATGCCGGGCCAGGCAGCGGGAGCGGCACAGTGGCTGGCGCCAATGACCGGCATCATCCAGGTTACGGCTGCGGAGCAGGCACTGCTGCAGTCTCCGCTGATCGGCCAGACGCTGCTACTGCGCCAGTACGGGTTGCTGGAGAAAAAAGATGGCGAGCTGCAGATGTTGCTGGAAGTGAAGCGCGGTGATCTGAAGGTCAACGGCCAGCGGCTGCCTGCGGATCTTTTCCTGATGGCGCTTACCGGGCAGTTCTGACCCTCCGCGCCACTGTTTCTTTCCCCTATTGTTTTTCTTTTCAGCCTGCTTGAGGCTTGTCTAAAAATCTTCTTCATTGTCCCCAGTCTTTAACGAAAAGACCGGCATAAAAGCCGGTCTTTTGCAGGGATTGTCGATGGCGGATCAATAGGCGGGGCGGCCATCCGCCAGCACCAGCCAGCCGCGAATCACCCGGTAGATCACCCAGATCCAGCTGATGCCGAGAATCACAAAGCCGACGAAAATCCACACCGTCAGCCAGCCCACCACAAACCACAGGATACTGAACCAGAAGGTGCGAATCTGCCAGCGAAAGTGCGACTCCGCCAGAGTGCCCCGCACGTCATCGCCTTTCACGTAGTTGATGATCAAGCCGATGAAAAACGGCAGCGCGGTGAACAGGCTGATGGCCTGTATCAGGTAAACCAGGGTGGCCAGGTCACGGGCGGATTGCTCGCGGGCCTCTGGACTTTTCACAGGGTACTGCTCGGACATGGAATTTCTCGCAACCGATTAAAGCTTCTATTGTGCGATCATCGCCGCACTTTGCAAACCGTGTCATAGGGGGCAGTACAGTAGCGATTATTGCAGGGCCCATTCGGTATGCAGATTGTGAGCTTTCCATTCCTGCAGCTGCTGTATTGACCGGCGCATCAGGTTCAGCAGCTCAATGCGCTGCTGGCGGCAATAGTCGCGCTCGCTGTCGATTGTGAGCTGCACCGACAGGTTGCGCAGCAGGCCGGCGATGGCGTCGAGGCCGATCTCCTCGGCATTGGCGGCCACCACCGCTGCGCACTGTTGCGCCTGCGACCATTGCCGGTCGGTCAGTGCGCTGGTGAGCTTGGTGATCTGCTTGGGCAGGTTGGCGGCTCGCTGGTTAATCTGATCGGCGAAGGTCTGGTGGTCGAGGGTGCCGCGTTTTTCTTCCAGTGTGCAGACGTTCAAAATTTTCAGGGGCTGCGCATCGGTCTCATCCATGGCCATATTGCTGGCCCGCAGCGACGCGTTCACTGCGAGGGCCTCGACATGGCCGAGATGCTGAATCTGATTCAGCGAGAAAATGATCGGCTGCAACTGGGCGTGTGCGTGGCCCGCCAGGGCCGCGCTCTCGCCGTGGGCGATGGCCGCCACCCTCTGCAGGGTTTCGCGCAGATTTTCCAGTGGGCGGCACAGCTGATGGCCGATCATGACCTGCAGGTCCGATTTGCTCTGGCGCAGCTCGCTGATGCTTCGCTGGGCCTCGGAGAGTTTTTTGTTGCGCTCTTTGACTTTGTGCTCGTAGTGGCGCAACTGCCGGTTAAGAGAGTCGCGCTCGGATTGCAGTTTTGTCAGCCGGCTGACACTGATGCGGGCCTCCCTGCGCAGTCGTCGCCAGAGCAGCAGGCTGGTGGTGAGTGTGGCGAGGAGGGCGAGTGAAACCGCCGCCAGCCATAACAGGGGCACCATTCCCGACGCCACAACCGGGAACTCCTGGCTGAGGGCGGCGGATGGGCTGATCAGAGAGAGAAATACAGGGATGGCGAAAGACGATCGCACAATGCTATCAGTCACCACGGAATTACGGCGTTTATTCATCCTTGTCACCATTTGATGGGGCCAAATCCTCTGGCCCAAAGCTCACTCAAGTGGGTCGAAACTTCCTGTTGGACCCACAGCTGCTTGTCACTGCAAAGGCGCGAACAACCTCAAGACATTCTGTTGGAAACTGTGCTGCTGGAAACCGCGCTGGCTGTCAGGGGTCGTTGGGGCGGTTCGGGTACCCCGGCGGGCAGAGCTGACTGACAAGGATCGCCAACAAAGATCGCTAGCAAAGCTCGCAAGCAAACCTTGGCGGCTACTAGGTACCGGCGCACCATTTGCCGTGTTTGCGACCGTCGTCACTCCCCCTGAGTAGCATAGTCCAATCTCAGCCGTTGTCAGGTTGGTGGAGGGATCTGCTGCTTTTGACGTTTCGGCCTTATCGTCAGGCCATGGCGCCCGCCCGGCTGTGCTGTCGGCGGCTGATCCACAGCCGCCGCAACCAGTCGAGGTAGAGACCGTAGGGGCGCCCCATTGCGCCGGCCAGCAGCATAAAGGTGCCGCTGGCGGTGGCGATCTCCAGCCAGTCGGCGCCTCCCAGCAGCATGTTTCCCGTATACAGGGGCAGCTGGAAGCTGAGGAAAACGAAGGTGTCCACCAGATAGCCGTGCAGTTTTCCCTGCCCCGGCAGGCGGCGATGGACCCACAGGCGGTACTGGCCGAAGGGGCGTGCGATGAGGGTGTTGAATACGAGCGCCATCACGCGCACCTGCAGGTGCTCCTGCAGGCTGAGCCCGGCGAGCAGCAGCTCGATGGGTATGGCCACAGCCCAGGAGAAGCTGTTCATGGCGAAGATGTCGAGCAGCAGCTCCCGGCGGCGGCACAGTGCCAGCGGCGGAGCCGGACTGGTTGCTGGCTCTAGGGGCGGAGCGACAATGGGTGGCGACATATCAACAGCGATCTCGTCAGTGGCCAGAACAGTCAGGCGGGTTGTGGTCGGCGATTATATCCGCAATTTGTGAGTTTGGTAGTCTGTGTATTTTGTATTTACTTGCAAGTTGGGATGAGTTGTTTGCCATAGCGGCTTATGTGTGACGATGGTCATGGTTTGGATTCCGTGCCTCCGCTCACATGCAGCCGTTCACATGTCTCAGCGCAAGCGAAGAACGGGTGCCGGTCGCGGTGTCGCCGGGCTTGGCGTCCGTGTTTGTGCGGGGTGCTGGGGGCGGTCGGGCAGCAGTGCGAACTAACCGGGCAGGTGGCAAGCTGGTGAAAGCGGAAAGCGGAAAGCGGGGAGCGAAAGGCCGGGAGCGGAAAGTGGGTGGGAGCCTAAAAATGTGGGGGCAGCAGTCGCCTCAGGCGGGCCATTGCAGTCCCAATCGGGCACGATCGTGTGCAAACGCCCCGGCTTTCACCGGGGCCGCCGAATATCAGAGGGCGATTTTTTCCAGCACCAGGCTGCCGATTGAATAGCCGGCGCCAAAGGAGCAGATAACCCCCCTGTCGCCGGGAGCCAAATCGTCACTGTGCAGGTTGAAGGCGATCATGGAGCCGGCGCAGCCGGTATTGGCGTAACGGTCCAGCACAATCGGGGCGCGTTCGGGGCTGGCTTCATCGCCCATCAGTTTTTTCGCGATCAGGTTGTTCATGTTGATATTGGCCTGATGCAGCCAGTAGCGTTTGACCTCGCTCGGCTCGCTGCCCGCGGCACGGGCATGCTCCTCGATATGGGTGGCGGCCATCGGGCAGACCTCCTTGAACACCTTGCGACCGTTTTGGCGGAACAGCTTGCCGGGGCCGAAGGGGTCCACATCCGCGGCCCGGGCGGTGTAGCCGAAGTTTGAGCGAATGTTGTTGGAATACACGGTCTGGGCGCGGGTGCTGAGCACTTCCCAGGCGGTATCCACCGCACAGGTGTCGCGGCGCTCGACCACACTGGCGACGGCCACATCACCAAAGATAAAGTGGCTGTCGCGGTCGGTGTAATCCACTTGCGGGGAGGACATCTCCGGGTTGATGACCAGAACCGTGCGCGCCGTGCCGGCGGCGATGGCGTCTACCGCCCGCTGCAGGGAGAAGGTGGCCGAGGAGCAGGCGACCTCCATGTCGAAGGCGAAGCCCTCGATACCCAGAGCGCCCTGGATCTCGATGGCGATGGCCGGGTAGGCGCGCTGCAGGTAAGAGGCGCCGACGATCACCGCATCGATGTCTTCGGGCTTCTTGCCCGCTTTTTCCAGCGCCAGTTTGGCCGCCTTGAGGCCCATCTCCGCCTGGTGGCAGATCTCGTCATCCGGGCGCTCGGCCAGGTAGGGGCGCATCCGCTCGGGATCGAGAATACCCTCCCGGCTGATGACATAGCGGTTCTTGATGCCGGAGGCTTTTTCGATGAACTCTGCAGAGGAGAAGGGCTTGGCCGCCAGATCGCCGGCTTCGATCTCCGCTGCATGGCGCTCGTTGTAGCGCGCGGCGAAGGTGTTGTATGCCTCAACCAGCTCTTCGTTGCTGATGGCGTCCGGCGGTGTCCACAGGCCGGTACCGCTGACCACGATACCGCGCGGCAACTTGAAATCTGTCATCGCTGAATCCTCGGCCCGCTGTCGACGGCTTGCGGACCATAGTCATTAATTTAAACCTTAGCAGCCCAGTCGTGGGGACCGTCGAAATGCTGCAAGCCCCTGGGGTGGCGGCGCAGTGTCGCAATGAGGGGAAAATAGCGCGGGTATTGTGACGAGATTGTCACATTTGGTCTACTTTAAGAGCATTTGGCGACAGCCAGTGGTTAGGGGGTTCTGGCCAAGGCGATGGCGCTCACCCGCATCGCACCCGCGGCCAGCAGGGCTGTGGCCGCGCTCTCCATGGTGGCGCCGGTGGTGATCACATCGTCCACCAGCCCCACCCGGCAGCCTTCTACATTCGCGCGGACGGTAAAACTGCCGCTTAGATTGCGCAGCCGCTGGCGTCGATCGAGGGACTGCTGGGCGCTGCTGGGGCGGCTTTTGCGCAGCACCCGTGGCCCTACCGGCAGCCCCCAGGCCTGCCCCAGCGCTGCGGCGACAAGCTCGGCCTGATTGAAGCCCCGCCTCCAGTAGCGCCACCAGTGCAGGGGTACGGGCACCAGCAGGTCGAGAGAGTCGATCTGATCAGCCAGGGTTTTCGCCGCCAGTGCCGACAGGCTGAAGCCGGCGGCCAGATCGCCGTCGTACTTGAAACGCTGGATCAGTTGATTGATGGGGAAGCCGTAGTGCCAGGCGCAGTGTGCGCTGCTCAGGGCGGGGGTTCGGGTCAGGCAGGCCGGGCACTGCCGCTTGCGGTGGGATGCCCCGGACGAGGGCGGGAGCGGCAGAGCGCAGGAGTGGCAGGCGGTGCCCAGGGCCGGCAGCTCAGCGGCACAGCCGGGGCAAACTCCGCAACCGGGCTCCGCCGCGCCGCCGCAGAGGACGCAGCGCACCAGTCTGCTTCGTCGCCATTCGCAGTAAACCATTCCTTTGGTTTCCAGTTGACAGTGACCAGGCCGTCGCTACACTGGCGAACATCTCACAGCAGTTCCCAGTAGCCGGCCTGCGCCGGATCAAAATAATGAACCAGGGAGACTACCCTCAGTGACCGCCGCCCAGCAAATGCCCTCCTCCACGATTCGTCACGACTGGACCCGCCAGCAGGTTCTGGATCTCTTTGCGATGCCATTTAACGACCTGCTGTTCAGCGCCCAGCAGGTGCACCGCGCCCATTTCGATGCCAACCGGGTGCAGGTGAGCACTCTCTGCTCCATCAAGACCGGCGCCTGCCCGGAAGACTGCGCCTACTGCCCGCAGAGCGCCCGTTACGACACCGGCCTGGAACGGGAAAAACTGATGAAGGTGGAAAAGGTGCTGGAGGAGGCTCGCGCGGCCAAAGCCAGCGGTGCCACCCGCTTCTGCATGGGCGCCGCCTGGCGCTCGCCCAAGAAGAAGGATATGCCCTACGTCACCCAGATGGTGCGGGAAGTCAAAGCTCTGGGCCTCGAAACCTGCATGACCCTGGGCATGATCAACGATGATCAGGCCAAAGAGCTGGCCGCCGCCGGTCTCGACTATTACAACCACAATCTGGATACCTCGCCGGAGTACTACGGCGAGATCATCACCACCCGCACCTATCAGGATCGCCTGGAAACACTGGACAGCGTCCGCGCTGCGGGGATGAAGGTCTGCGCCGGCGGCATCATCGGCATGGGCGAGGGCGATAAGGACCGCGCGGGCCTGCTGATGCAACTGGCCAACCTGCCGGAGCACCCGGAATCCGTGCCCATCAATATGCTGGTGAAGGTGGCGGGCACGCCGCTGGAGGAGCAGAAGGACCTGGACCCGTTCGAATTCATCCGCTGCATCGCTGTGGCCCGGATCATGATGCCGAAGTCCCATGTGCGCCTGTCGGCCGGCCGCGAGGCCATGAGCGACGAGATGCAGTCGCTGGCTTTCCTGGCCGGGGCCAACTCCATTTTCTACGGAGAAAAGCTTCTCACCACCGGCAACCCGGAAGCCAACAAAGACATGCAGCTGTTCCAGCGTCTGGGAATTAAGCCGGAGGAATACCAGCAGTATGCCGATGAGGCGGAAGTGGAAGCGGAACTGAGCTCGCGCATCGTCCAGCAGCAGAACGATCCCTACTTTTACGACGCGGCCAAATGACCTCCGGAGCGCCCTCCAAGCCAACTCTTGCTGAGACCCTGCAGGCGCGACTCGCGGAGCGGCGCCAGCGTGGCCTCTATCGCCAGATAAAGACTCTGGATGAGGCGCCCAGCCCCCACGCGCTGGTGGATGGCCGGCCGATGGTGGCCTTCAGCAGCAACGACTACCTGGGCCTTGCCCGCCATCCGCAGGTGATTGCCGCCCAGCAGCAGGGCGCCCGTCTGGGCGCCGGCGCCACCGCCTCGCACCTGGTCAACGGCCACCTGCGTGTCCACGAGGCGCTGCAGGAGGAGATCGCCGCAGCGACCGGACGCGAGGCCGCACTGGTGTTCTCCAGCGGCTATGCCGCCAACCTCGGAGCCATCGGCGCCCTGATCGGTCGCGGTGACTGTATCGTCTCCGACAAGCTCAACCACGCCTCGCTCATCGACGGTGCGCGCCTGTCCCGCGCCGAGAGCCTGCGCTTTGCCCACAGCGACATGGGCGCCCTGGAGCGGCAGTTGCAGCGCGCCCAGAGCCTGGGCGGCAATACCCTGGTGGCGGTGGATGGGGTTTACAGCATGGATGGCGACTGCGCGCCGCTAGCGGAGATCGCCCGGCTGTGCCGCCGTTATGGTGCCTGGCTGATGGTGGACGAAGCCCACGGCTTTGGCGTGATGGGCAGTGAGGCGCGGCCTATCGCCGGCAGTGCCGCGGCGGCGGGCCTCAGCGCCGATGAGGCGCCGGTACTGATGGGCACCCTGGGCAAGGCCGCCGGCAATGCCGGCGCTTTTGTCGCCGGTTCCCGCGCCCTGATCGATTATCTGCTGCAGTTTGCCCGCACTTACGTCTACACCACCGGCATGCCGCCGGCGGTTGCCGCCGGTGCGCTGGCGGCACTGCAGGTCATGGCGCGGGAGCCGGAGCGGCGCCGGCAGCTGCGTGACAATGTGGCCCGTTTCCGTCGCGGCGCGGGCCAGCTGGGCCTGCCGCTCTGCGACAGTGCCAGCCCCATTCAGCCCCTGTTGCTGGGCTGTGAGCACACCGTGATGAGCATCGCCGCGGAGCTGGCGGCCAGGGGCTATCTGGTCGGCGCCATTCGCCCGCCCACCGTGCCCGCCGGCACCGCCCGCCTGCGCATCACCCTGAGCGCCGCCCACAGCGGCGCGGAAATCGACGGCTTACTGGAAGCGCTCGGCGCATCCCTCGCCACTCTTCGCTCCGCTGCCGCAGCGGGTATCGAGGTGCGCCCCCATGCGCTTTGAACACCTGGTCCTGATTCACGGCTGGGGCTGCGACCGGCGCATCTGGCAGCTCTTACAGGAGGAGCTGGAAGAGCGCCTGGCGCTGCCGGTCAAAATTCTGGAGCTGCCGGGTTTCGGCGCGCGTCGCGGGGAAGACTGGCCCCAGCTGAACAAGCTGCTCGGGGAGCTGGCGCAAGAGATACCCCGCAACAGCCTCCTGCTCGGCCACTCCCTCGGCGGCATGCTGGCGGTGCGCCTGGCGGCCTGCAGCGAGCGGGTGGCCGGGGTCATCACCCTGGCCGCCAACGCCCGCTTTACCGCGACAGCGGAGTGGCCCGCTATGGCGCCAGCCGTGTTCGACGCTTTCTGCGCGGCTTTTGCCGCCGGGCCAGCGCAGGCCTGGCAGCGTTTCTGTGGCCTGCAGGCCCAGGGCGATGAAAACGCCCGAATCCTGTTGAAGCAGTTGCGGGCGCTCGCCCCGCCCGCCATCGGCGACGCATGGCCGGCGGCGCTGGAGTGCCTGGGGCAGCTGGACAATCGCCTGCTGCTGCAGCGGCTGCAGCAGCCGCAGTTACACCTGCTGGGTGAGCGCGATGCGCTGGTGCCCGCCGGCGTCGCGGAGACGCTGCGAGCGCTGGGGGTGGCGGCGGAAACCATCGCCGGCGCCGGTCATGCGCTGCCCCTGGGGCACGCCCCGGCGGTGGCCGCCCGTATCGATGCCTTCGTGCAGCGGCATGGCGGGGCTGAGGGTTTTATTGACGCTGAGGGCTCTATTACCGCTGAGGGCTCTATACCCGCTGAGGGCTCTATCCCCGCTGAGGACTCTCTCGACGCTGAAGGTTTTATAGTCGCAGAGGGTTCCATCGGCGCTGAGGGCTCTGCCGCTGCTGACAACACTGATACTGCCGAGGTTGGTGGGGAGGCGGCGGAGCCGTTCAGCAAGACTGCGGTGGCCCGCTCCTTCGGGCGCGCCGCAGCCAGTTACGATGCGGCCGCGCACCTGCAGCGCGCGGTCTGCCGGCAACTGCTCGCCGGCCTGCCCGCCGCGGCGCAACCCCGGCGGATTCTCGATCTGGGCAGCGGCACCGGCTACGGCAGTGCGCTGCTGCGGGCGCGTTTCCCCGCGGCGGAGATCGTGGCGCTGGATTTGGCCGAGGGGATGCTGGCCTATGCCCGCGCCAGCCGGCCCGCCGCCGATGGCTATATCGCCGCCGATGCGGAGCGGCTGCCGCTGGCCGAGGGCAGCTTTGATCTGGTGTTCTCCAGCATGGCGCTGCAGTGGTGCTATCGGCTGCCGCAGCTGTTCGCGGAGTTGCGGCGGGTGCTGGCCCCGGGCGGCAGGCTACTGGTTTCCACCCTGGGTCCGGGCACCCTGCGGGAACTGAAGGCGGCCTGGTCGCAGGTGGACAGCGGCGTGCACGTAAACCGCTTTCTGCCCGCCGCAGACTGGGCCGCCGCGGCGCGGCGGGCCGATTTGCCCGGCACTGTGCAGAAGGAAGAGCGGGTGCTGCACTACGCCTGCGCCATGGAGCTGATGCGCGACCTGAAGCGCATCGGCGCCAACAACGTCAATCGCGATGCCGGGCGCGGGCTGACCGGGCGTCAGCGCCTGCGGCGCCTGTCGCAGGCTTATGAATCCCAGCGCGGGGCGGCGGGCCTGCCGGCCAGTTACGAGGTGTTTTACCTGCAGCTGCAGCGCGGTTCGGCCAGCGGCGAGCGGGATGTCGGCGGCGAAAATGCCGCCAGAGGTGAAAGGGCTGAAAGCACTGAGAGCGGCGGGCATCGCGGCCCCGGCGTGAGAGAAGTCATTACCGAGAGTGGTGGAATTTCCGCAAGCGGCGCGGGCAAAAGCCCTGATGCCCGCAGCGACACCGGGGCAGGTGCCGGCGTCAGGGGCGTGCGAAGCTGATGCCGGGCGGACCCGGCGGCAAGAGTGCGGGCTGTGTTGAGTTGCTGGTGGTTGCGGGCCGGTGGTTGCCGACTGAGAGGGGTTACGGGTAGATGGAAATTGGCGTCGGGGTATCCACCATCGCCCAGATCTCATCCATCTCAGGATTGGTCACCGCGATGCAGCCGTCGGTCCAGTTCATCTTGGTCAGGTAGTTCTCCATGCCTTTCCACTGCGGCTTGATACCGTGGATCATAATGTCCCCGCCCGGGTCCACACCCAGGCGCCGTGCGCGGGCCTTGTCCGCCGCGTTGGGGTAGGAAATATGGATGGAGCGGTAGAAGCGGCTCTGGGGGTTTTTCCAGTCCAGGGTATAGCGACCCTCCGGCGTGCGCTCGTCACCCTGCATGACTTTGTGTCCGCGCGGGTTCTCGCCGAAGACCACCTTGTAGCTTTTCAGCACCCGGCCGTTGCGCTTTAACTGCATCAGCGACTTGGATTTATACACCACCACCTCATCCGCTTTCTGGATGGTGGCGTTGGCGAGCATGGGCGCTAAGAGCAGCAGGGCAAAAGAAAGGTATCGCATCATTTGGTAAACCGTTTTTGTCAGTTTCCGCGTAAAGACAGCCTCCCTGCTTTCACCTCGCCGCAGGGCGGGTGGCGCGATTCATGACAGCGTTATCCTGCGCTGGCAACCAGATCCCGGCCGGGCATGCTGTTAGGGCGAACCTAACCCGGATGCATAAAAGAGGCGGGGGTGATTAAAAAATGATCTTAGCGGCTAACTTATCAGCAATCGGGTGGCGTTTCAAAGGGCGCCAGGAAAAAATCCAGTGAACGGAGAGTCAGCTTGACTAGAACTTATTTCGTGGCCGGAACCGATACGGAAGTCGGAAAAACCTTCGTCAGCGCGGCGCTGTTGGCGTGTGCCGCCCGGCAGCAGCTGCAGACCGCGGCGGTGAAGCCGGTGGCTTCCGGCTGTGAGGTCACCGACGAGGGCCTGCGCAACGGCGACGCCCTGCTGCTGCAGGAGGCGATGACCATGGACCTGGCCTATTCCCAGGTCAATCCCATTGCGCTGGAGCCCGCCATCGCCCCGCATATTGCCGCCATGGAGGCGGGCAAGCGGCTCGATGTGTCGCGGATGGCGGGCATCTGCCGCGGCGTCATGTCCGCGGGGGCGGACCTGGTGCTGATCGAAGGCGCCGGTGGCTGGCGCACGCCGCTGGGGCCGCGCGCCTTCCTGTCGGACCTGCCCAGGCAGCTCGACGTGCCGGTGATACTGGTGGTGGGCATGCAACTGGGCTGTATCAACCACGCCCTGCTGACCGCCGAGGCGATTCGCCGGGATGGGCTGACCCTGGCCGGCTGGGTGGCCAACTTCGCGCGGGAGGGCATGGCGCGCGCGGATGAAAACCTGGCCACACTGCGGGCATTATTGCCGGCGCCATTGCTGGGGGTGGTGCCCTTTGACGAGGCGGCGGACTACCGCAGCGCGGCGCAAGCCCTGGATATTAACCCTTTAATGGTGTGATTTGCGCCGCCACGGTTGACAAGGCGGGCGCCTCCACCTAAATTCAAACGTTTGTTTGAAACACTTGACTGAGGAGCCGAGAATGGCGGATTACAGAGCGCCGCTGCGGGAAATGAACTTCTTGCTGCACGAGGTTTTTGCTGCAGATGAATTGTGGGCGCGCCTGCCGGGACTGGATGGCGCCGTGGACCGCGAGACCGCAGATGCCATTCTCGAGGAAATGGCCAAGCTCGCCGCCAACACTCTGGACCCCATCAACCGCAGCGGTGATGAAGAGGGCTGCCAGTGGCAAGATGGCGTGGTGACCACCCCCGAGGGCTTTGTGGAAGCCTACAACACCTTCTGCGAAGGCGGCTGGGGCGCGCTGGTGGGCAACCCGCAATACGGCGGCATGGGCATGCCGAAGATGCTCGGCGCGCAGATGGAAGAGATGATCAACGCCGCCAATATCTCCTTCGCCCTCTACCCCGTGCTCACCGCCGGCGCCTGTCTGGCGCTGGATGCCCACGGCAGCGAAGAGCTCAAGCAGCGCTACCTGCCGAAAATGTACGAGGGCACCTGGTCTGGCGCCATGGACCTGACCGAACCCCACGCGGGCACCGACCTCGGCATCATCCGCACCAAGGCGGAGCCGCAGGCGGACGGTTCCTACAAGATCACCGGCAATAAGATCTTTATCACCGGTGGCGACCACGACCTGACGGAAAACATTATTCACCTGGTGCTGGCCAAGCTGCCGGATGCGCCCAAGGGGCCGAAGGGTATCTCTCTGTTCCTGGTGCCCAAGTATCTGGTCAACGAAGACGGCAGCGTCGGCGAGCGCAACGCGGTCAGCTGCGGTTCCATCGAGCACAAGATGGGCATCAAGGCCTCCGCCACCTGCGCCATGAACTACGACGGCGCCAAGGGCTGGCTGGTGGGCGAGCTGAACAAAGGCCTCGCCGCCATGTTCACCATGATGAACTACGAGCGCCTGGGTGTGGGTATTCAGGGCCTCGGCGCCTCTGAACGCTCCTATCAAAACGCGGTGGAATACGCCCGCGAGCGTATCCAGAGCCGCTCCCCGGCGGGCGCCCAGCAGCCGGACAAAGCGGCCGACCCGATCCTGGTGCACCCGGACGTGCGCCGCATGCTGCTGACCCAGAAAGCCCTGATCGGCGGTGGTCGCGCCCTGTCCACCTACGTGGCGCAGTGGCTCGATATCGCCAAGTTCGGCGCGGGTGAGGGCGAAGAGAAGCAGAAAGCCGATGCGATGGTGGCGCTGCTGACGCCGGTGGCCAAGGCCTTCTTTACCGACAAGGGCCTGGAATGCACCGTGCTCGGCCAGCAGGTGTTCGGCGGCCACGGCTATATCCGCGAGTGGGGCCAGGAACAGCTGGTGCGCGATGTGCGCATTACCCAGATCTACGAGGGCACCAACGGTATCCAGGCGCTGGACCTGATCGGTCGCAAGACCGTCGCCAACAAGGGGGCCTACTTCAACCTGTTTGCCGATGATGTGCAGCAGTTTATCGATGCCCAGGCAAACAACGGGGAGATGGCGGAGTTCATTCAGCCGCTTTCAACCGAATTGCAGCGCCTGCGCGATGTGACCGCGCGCGTTCTGGCCGCGGCGCAGGAAGACCCCAACGCGCCGGGTGCGGCGTCGGTGGAGTACCTGCACCTGTTCGGCTATGTGGCCTACGCCTATATGTGGGCGCGCATCGCCGCCACCGCGTTGCCGCAGACCGGCGCAGACAGCTTCTACGCCGGCCAGGTGAAGACGGCGCGGTTCTTCTTCGCCCGCCTGCTGCCGCAGACCCGGGCGCTGGCAGAGAGCATCGATGCCGGCAGCGCCACGCTGATGGATCTGGAAGCAGAGCTGTTCTGATTGCCAGTCTTTGTGAAAAAGCCCCGCAGTGCGGGGCTTTTTTGTATCTGGCGTTTCTCCTAAACTCGGTGGAGCATGGTTAAAACCGATAACTGGCCCTGTCCGACAAAAACTATGCCCGACAAAAACTATGATCGACAAAGCATGCCAGGCAAAACTCGCCGCGACAAAAATCAGGCCCGATAAAAACTAGGCACGAAAAAACATGCCCGACAACAAACTCTCCGATGAAGACCAGGCCAGGGTCGATCAATACCTGAATAGCGGCGTTCACCGAGTGGAGCGCAAGCCCTTCCGCCCCTTCCTGCTGCTCGGGGTTATCGTTATGGTGCTGACGGCATTGTCGCTGGTCAGTTGGCTGATCGCGCGCAGCAAAGGCGTGGTGTGATCGCCGCGCGCGGTTTTTAACCGGCGTGCACAACGCCTGATTCACCGCCCCCATTCCAACTCACCGATACACGCTCTCCCATTCCTCCATTCCTCCATTCCTCCATTCCTCCATTCCTCCATTCCCCAGCTCGCGTTTAAGTCGGGCGGGTCTGCTCAGCGGGCCATGGGCGGCGAGGGCTCTTTGTTATTGCGGGTTGCGGGATCGATTCGCTTTGCTTTCCGCTCTGGTAAAGGTGCAGGTTTGAGCGCACGTCAGGCTCAGGAATCCCGCCCCAGCCGCAACAGGTATTGCCATTCCCGCTCTGTCACGGGCTGGATGGACAGGCGCCCCTGTTTGACCAGCACCATTTCCTGCAGCAACGGGTCATGCTTGATGTCGGCCAGGGGCACCGGGCGGGCAAACCGGCTGCGCCAGCGGATATCCACACAGAACCAGCGCGGGGCCTCCGCGCTGGCCTTGGGGTCGAAGTAGGCGCTTTGCCCATCGAACTGGGCCGGGTCGGGGTAGGCGGCTTTCTCAACCTCGGCGGTGCCCACCACCGCCGGCACCTTGCAGGCGCTGTGGTAAAACAGCACGCCGTCCCCAACCGCGACCTGGTCGCGCAGGAAGTTGCGCGCCTGGTAGTTGCGGATGCCGTCCCAGCGGCCTACCTGGTCCGGTTCGGCGGCCAGGTCATCGATGCTGTATTCGTCGGGTTCGGACTTGAAGAGCCAGTAGTTCAATGTGCGTCCTCGGTATTGACTGCGGTGGTCGGCCTGCGGCAGGCGGTGTTGCCGCTGCGCCGGGCGGTGTTTCGCCGGCGGCCGGCGCCATTTACTATGAACTCCACTGGCACTGTCAACTCACCGGCCTGCTGCGATTGGCGCCGGGCCGACACGGGATCTTATGGGCAATAATGCTTTTCAATGGCTGTCTGAGCGGCTGGCCTCCGAGCGCTGTAGGTACTGGGCGCTGCAGGCGTGCGGCTGGGGCGGCTATACCCTGCTGACATTTGTCGGCAGTTTTTTCTGGGTTAAGAACCACTGGCTGCACGCGGTGTATATCGCCGTGGCCACGGCTTCCGGTGTGGCCCTGTCGGAAGTGATGCGCCGGGGTTTTCATCGGCTGTGGGAGCGCCCGGCGGCCACCCGCTTTATCGGCTCCCTGCTGGTGGTGGTGCTGGCGGCGCTGGTGTGGGCGGGGATTAAATTTGGCGGCTCGGTGTGGCTGTACGGCCGGGAGTGGGAAGAGCACCCGGCGGTACTGGCGACCTACTGGTTCTCCTATTCTTTCCTGCTGCTGATGACCTGGGCCGCGCTCTACTTCGGCATCAAGTACTATCAGGCCTCGCAGGAGCAGCATGAAAAAATGCTGCTGGCGGAATCCATGGCCCACCAGTCCCAGCTTAAGATGCTGCGCTACCAGCTGAATCCGCACTTCCTGTTCAATACCCTCAATGCCATCTCGACGCTGATCCTCGACAATGACGGCCGCACGGCCAACAGCATGGTGTCGCGGCTGTCGCAGTTTCTGCGTCATTCGCTGGACAACGACCCGATGCAGAAGGTCACGCTGGCCCGCGAAGTGGAGGCGCTGATGCTGTATCTGGATATCGAAAAGGTGCGTTTCGCCGACCGCCTGGGGGTGAGTGTGGACCTGGAGGGGGATTCGCCGAGGGCGCTGGTGCCGAGCCTGTTGCTGCAGCCGCTGGTGGAAAATGCCATCAAGTACGGTATTTCCCAGCGGGAGTGGGGTGGCGAGATCACCATTTGCGCCCGCGTCTTCGCCGGCGAGCTGTTGCTGGAGGTGCGAGACAATGGCCCCGGCATGAGCGAGGAGCAACTGCAGGCGCTGGGTTCCGGCCGTGGCGTGGGCATCCGCAACACCTGTGAGCGCCTCGATGCGCTCTACGGGACGGAACAGAAAGTGCGGTTTCGCAGCCAGCCCGATGGCGGGCTGGCGGTGGATATCCGTATTCCTTTCGAGCACGAGTAGCCAATAAGAGCCGCCAGCGGCCGGAGAACAGCCAGCGGCTGGGATCGCTCGCGGCAGGAATCAGGGTGAGTATTGGGAAGGGCACTATGACCACTGTCACTGCGGAAAAATTAAAGGCCATCATCGTCGATGATGAGCCTCTGGCCCGGCGCGGTCTCCGGCTGCGGCTGGAGAATCTGGGTGGGGTGGAGATTCTGGCCGAATGCCGCAACGGTCGCGAGGCGCTGGAAAAAATTCCCGAACTGCGGCCGGATATCGCCTTCGTCGATATTCAGATGCCCGGCATCAACGGCCTGCAACTGGTGCAGGCTTTGCCGTTGGAAGAGTTGCCGCAGGTGGTATTCGTGACCGCCTATGACGAATATGCCGTCGACGCCTTCGAGGTGAACGCGGTGGACTATGTGCTGAAGCCGATCGAGGAAGAGCGCCTGCAGCGCGCGATTGTGCGGGTGCGGGAGAAGCGCGCCACCGAAGATCTGGCCGCGCAGCGCGAGCAGCTGCTGGAGGCGGTGGCGGACCTCACCCAGGAATCGCCGGAGGCGCTGGAGAAAAAGCTGGCCAGCGGCGATCTCTCCGGTCCACGCTATCCGGAAAAAATCGCCATCAAGGATACCGGTAAAATCGCCCTGGTACCGGCGCGGGAGATCGACTGGATCGATGCCGCGGGGGATTACATGTGCATCCATGCCAATGGCGAAACCCACGTTATGCGGATCACCATGAAGGAGCTGGAGCAGCAGCTGGACCCGCGTGTCTTCCAGCGCATTCACCGCTCCACCATCGTCAATCTTGGGCGCGTCAGCGAAATCTGCGCGCATATTAACGGTGAGTATTACCTAGTGCTGCACAACGGCGAGCGGCTGAAGATGAGCCGCAGCTACAAGAGCAAGGTCCAGCATTTTCTCTAGCGTTTTTTGTAGATTCTTGTCTACCCTTTGTCCCACACCCTCGCTCGCTCGCTCGCCCGCCGTCATGCGCCTTGCTCCCGGTATCATGGTGGCGCCGGTGGGGGTTTCGCCGGGCAGTGCATAGACTAAAGGCAATCCAGCGGTGGACCCCGCGGTTTGAGGATTGTCATCATGCGCCCTTCGGTTGTTTTTAATCCGTCGTTTTTGCGAATTCCTGCGCTGTTACGCTTGCCCGCGGTTTTTCTGCTGTCCGTGCTTTTCAGTGTTGGGATCTGCGGGCAGGATCTCTATCGCGAGCTGCCGGCGGGGGCGGTTAAAATCGAGCTGCGCAATCAGGCCTATTACTATGAGGGCGGTTACTTTTATCGTCAGGAGGGCGATTCCTTTCGCCAGATAGAGCCTCCTCTCGGTGCCACCGTCACCTCCGTGCCGCCGGACAGCACCGGCTTTTATATCGGCGATGACCATTATTTCCTGGCCGGCAATGGCACTTTCTTTCTTTTCGATGAACGCGGCAGCGACTTCACCGTGGTGACGCCGCCGGCAAACTGGCGCAACTACCACCGCGATGCGCAGGCGCCGCAAATCCCTATCTATCCGCAAGCCATACCGCCTTATCCCATTGCGCCGCGGGATCAGTTCGACACGCCCTATCAGGATTACCGGGTGCCGCGAGAGGTACTGTGTCGCCGCGCCGCCGCCAATATCATTGCCACTTCCAACGCCAGCGACAATATCCGCGACAACGCCAGAGACGATCGGCGCCGGCGCGGCCGCGAGCGAAGGGGGGATGAGCGCAAGTATCGCCAGGCGTATCAGGATTGCATGCGCCGCGCGCGCAACCCCTGAGGCTGGATTAAACGTAGGAACTGCGGCCGTTCACACTGGCGGCTGTGAATTCGGGCGCAGGGCCAGTTTTGCAAGTCCACCCATGCAAATCCGCTTGGCCGGTTCGGCTACACTGAAAAAGCGGCCTGTCGGGCCGCGCCTGTTTATGTGTGTCGGGTTTGCCACGGAGTCGGCGATTTATGCAGGATGGCAGCGGTTCCGCCTTCCGCCCTTCCTTTCACGGTTGCCTGCGCTGCGGCCTTCGCTGGCTGCAGCGTCTGTGTGCGCCGGCGCTGGTCTTTTTTCTCGCCTTTTTCAGTCTCGCCGTCTCCGCCCAGCTGCCCGGCGGCAAGCCGAAGGAATTTGAGCCGGTTATTCCGGATTTTTCCGCCCCCCCCGCGGACTGGTGGACCACCTGGCCTGAGGCCACCCGCGAACAGCGCAAAGCGTGGCGGCTGGCGCTGGTGCGCGCCTGGATGGAGTGGAGCGGCCGACTGCCGGATAACGCCGAGCTGCAGAAGCAGGCGGAGGCCGTCAACGAAAGCTTCAAGCGCCTCAATGCCACCTGGAACAGTTATGAGGAGCTGAAAGGGGTTGCGGTGCTGCCGCAGGTGGCATTCCCCACTGACCCCACAGTGCTGGACTGGCAAAAGGCGGATGCCGCCGTGGAGCGGGGCAGGCAGCGCCTGCTGAGCCTGCAACTGGAAACCCGCCAGATCGATGAGACCCTGGCGCAGTCATTGCGCCAGCTGCGCAACCAGGTGGTCGCGCTCAGGGAGGCCGTCGAGGGCACCAATCGCCAAGTGGTGGCGATGGAGCTTATCCGCACCCAGGTGGATCACCTCAATATCATCGAGCAGCGCAGCCTGCTGCAAGAGCAGATGACGCGCTGGCGGGAGCAGGTGCAGCAGGCGGAAAGCCAGCTCGACAAACTGCTGCGCTCGCTGGTTTACAGCGGCACCGCGGCGCAGACCCTCGAGGCCTCACTGGCGGAACTTGGGCAGCAGCGGGAAGCGCTGCTCGACCAGCGCGCCCAGCTGCGGCGCAGGGCGCTGGAGTCGGCGGACCCGCAGCAGAATCTGGAGCGGGACCTGCAGCTGATGGAGAACGAAGTCCTGCAGCTGGAGAACCGCCTGCGCCAGCGCAAGACCGAGCTGCTGCTGTCGATGAATGCGGTGCTGGACCCGGATGGCCGGGAGCCGCAGCTGGTGCGCGACCGCGAACTGGTGGAGACGGCGCGCTCGGTGATCGACGCCCTCGCCAGCGACCTCAACCTGCGTCAGCGTCAAGTGGTCGCCTGGAGTGATGAAAAGCGCGGCGCCATGCGCGCCTGGTGGCGCAGCTTCGAGAAGATCGACAGCGGCATCGCCCGTGCCGACGATCTGCTGGAGGATGTGCTGCGTTACGAGTCGGCGCAGCTGCAGGTATTTCAGCAGCGCCGCGGCTGGTGGGCCACGCTGCGGGAGCGCACCGGACATTTTGCCAGCGTGGCCTATACCCGCTGGCGCGAGCTGGCCGATTTCCAGCTGTTCACCATCAGCCAGAACCCGGTCACCCTGCGTATTCTGGCGCGGGTGCTGTTCGTGCTGGTCTGCGCCTGGCTGATCTCCAGCCTGACCCGCCGTTTCCTCAACCGCCTGGTGCGCGATAAGCACGCCAGCGAATCCAGCATGTACAACCTGGGCCGGGTGCTGCACTACAGCATCATCGCCATCGCGCTGATGGTGACACTGGTGATGCTGGGTCTCGACGCCTCGAAACTGGCGCTGGTGGCGGGGGCGCTGTCGGTGGGTATCGGTTTTGGCCTGCAGGCGATCTTCTCGAATTTTATCTCCGGCCTGATCCTGCTCTTCGAGCAGCCGCTGCGGGTGGGGGATCTGGTGGAGCTGGAGTCAGGGGTTTTCGGGCGCATACGGGATATCAACGTGCGCTCCACGCGGATTACCACCCGCGACAACGTGGATATCCTGGTGCCCAATTCCGAGTTTGTGGCCGGCCGCGTGATCAACCATACCCTCGACGACCCGGTGCGGCGCATTCATGTGCCTTTCGGCGTGGCCTATGGGTCGGACCCGGACCAGGTGCGCGATGCCGCCACCGCCGCCGCCGAGCGGGTCTCCATCACCCACACCGACTGGCAGCGCAAAACCGAAGTGTGGCTGATGGAGTTCGCCGACAGCGCCCTCAACTTCCGGCTGGTGGTGTGGATCAACAGCAACATGGTTTCGCCGCTGGGGGACCCCTATGCCCTCTACAACCTGGAGCTGTTGCGGGAGTTCAACGAACGCGGTATCGAGATTCCGTTCCCGCAGCGGGATCTGCACCTGCGCAGCTGGGATGCGCCGCTTACGCTGGCGCGGCGCCAGAAGCCGTAACCCGGCGTCGGAGTCGCTCAAATTGTGGGCGGAGTGTTTGTTCTGCAATCGCCGCCCCTGTATTCTGGGGCGCTTCTGATGGCGGCTCCCGGGAGCCCGCGGCGGAGCGCGTGTTGAGGCGCATGAATTGAGACAGGACCCCCGCACTTGCTGATTATCCCGATACAGAACAAGCCGGATTGGCGTCGCCCGCCGCTGATGTGCTTTGCCCTGATTGCCCTGAACCTGCTGGTCTTCGTCCTGTACCAGGGGCGCGATGAGGCCCGCTGGCAGGCCGCCGAGGAGTATTACTTCTCCAGTGACCTGCCGGCGCTGGAGGAGCAGCGCTTCCTTGTCTATATCAACGAGGAACACCCCGAGTGGCGCATGCATATGGATGCCCAGGGGGAGGAATTCGTCTACCGGGAGCTGCTGGGCAACCGCGAATTTCACCAGTGGCTGCTGCCGCAGCTGCGCGCCGAGAACGAAACCGAGTGGCTCGCCCAGCGGCAGCAATTCGACCAGCTGCGCAACCGCCTCAGCACCTTCGCCCTCGGGCTGACCCCCGCCGAACCCAGCGCCGCCGGCCTGCTCGGACATATGTTCCTGCACGGCAGCTGGGATCACCTGATCGGCAACATGGTCTTCCTGCTGCTGTTCGGCCTGTCGGTGGAGCTGGCGCTGGGCGGTGCCTGGTTCGCCGGCCTGTACCTTGTCGGCGGTCTGGCGGCGGCTGGGCTGCATATGGCGGTGGAGGCGGGCAGCCCCATGCCCATGGTGGGCGCCTCAGGCGCCGTGTCGGCAGTGATGGGCATGTTCGTGGCCGTCTACGGGGTGCAGCGGCTGCGCTTCTTTTACACCATCGGCTTTATGTTCGGCGAGTTCAGCGCCCCGGCGCTGCTGGTTTTGCCGCTGTGGCTGGCCAAGGAGCTGTTCGGTTACTTCTGGGGCGACGCGGGCATCGCCTACTGGGCGCATCTGGGCGGTCTGCTGGCGGGTTTTGTGGCCACCATGGCACTGCTCAACCGGCGCCCGCTGCTGGCGCAGATGCCGGTGGAGGAGGGGGTGCCCAGCGCCGAGCAGCGGGTACTGGCCCGTATTGACCGCCTGCAGGAGCAGGGCAAATATCTGGAGGCCGGCGAAGCGGCCGCGGCGGCGGTGCGCCAGCACCCGCGCAATATCGAACTGATCGAGCGCGCCATCGAGCTGTCCTCGGTGGCGCCGGACAGCGAGGACTACCACCGCGCTCACCTGGCGCTGTTCGCACTGGCGGATGATCACGCCATCGGCGTCGGCCAGCTGGCGGACAGCTACCAGCGCTACCTGCGCGCCACCAGCCGGCCCCGCGCCCTCTCCGCCAAGGCCTGCCTGCTGCTGGCGCGGCGCGCCGCGCAGGAGAAACAGTGGCACTGGCTGGAGGAACTGCTGCGGCGCCTGCAGGGGCAGGGGGTCGAGCACCCCCTGCTGCCGCGTCTGGGCATGGCGCTGGTGGAACACTACCGCCGCCGCGGGGAGGAAGCGCGCGCGCGGGAGATTCAGCAGCTGGTGCGCCCTGCCAGTGTTTCCGAGTAGGCCGCCTCAGGCGGTCTCTGCGATCTGCAGCACCCTGGCGAGGGTGCGCACCTCGTCCTGAACCTCGCTGTGCGGGAACTTGCTGCGCAAAAACTGCAGCAGTTGCCGGGCCAGGTCGTCGCGGTTGAACCCATCCAGATAAATCTTCGCCAGCAACAGGTAAGCCCGGTCCAGTTGTGGATAGTTGCCGGCCTGCTTGTGCAGGTGATTGAGCAGCTTGGCCGCCGGGGCGAATTTTCCCTGCTGATAAAGGGCCTCGGCGAGGCGATGGCGCAGCTGGGGCTTGTCGATGAGCGGAGCCGGCGCCGTGGCCAGATAGAGTTCCACCGCCCGGTGGGCCTGATGCAGATTGATGAGTTTTTCCAGCAGCTGCGGGGCCAGTTCGCGCAGGGCTTTTTCATCGCGGCTGGCCAGCAGCAGGCGGTAGTAGCGTTCGTTCAGGGTGGCATCGTTGGGATGGCGGCGCAGCGCCTCAACCAGTACGCGCCGGGCTACCGGGTGCTGCCCCTCCCGCATCAGGATCTGCGCCTCCGCCAGAGCCCGGGCGCGGTCGAACTCACCCTCTTCCATGATCTCATCGTCCGCGTCCCGGTCCGGGGTAATGCCGAGGGGCCGCTGTTTGCCGAGGCAGATGTAGCCCATCATCGCACTGGTCACGAGAGAGAAATAACTGGTGCTGGCGCCGATCACCGGCAGGATCGCCCAGGCCGGCAGCTTTGCCGCCACCAGCGGCAACAGGTACTGCGGTGCCGCCGATACGGCGGAAGTGGTCACCCACAGCAGCAGGTAGGGCCAGCCGATCACCAGGGTGAAATGCAGCAGCTTGAGCGGGTTCACCGCCGCGCGCAGGCGCCCCTCCAGAGCCAGCACGATCATCGCCGCCGGCCCCAGCAGTGTCAGGGCAAGGGAATACAACTGCATGCCGCCCTCGCCAAACAGGCGCATGAACTGGTAGCCGACGAAGCCGGCGATCAGCAGCATGGCGATCACTTTCAGCAGTATCGGCGCGCTGCGCCCGTCCAGCGCCTCGCCGAAGCCCGGGGCATCCAGTTTGCCCCGCGCCAGCTGTTCAATCACCAGCAGGTTGTAGCGGGTGGCCAGGGCGACGATCGCCAGTAACGCCAGCAGCGAAATCAGGCCCAGCCCATCCATCAGCAGACTGGCGCCGGCGGCGAGAGCGGTAATCGTCAGCGGTCCCGGCTGCAGGGCGTAGCGAAAAAAGAAACCGCCCATCTGCCAGAAGGGGCGGGCGCTGTTGCTGGCGGCGATATCCGTCAGCGGCTTGCGGCACAGCGGGCAGTCCGGCTGGCCGTTGATGTAGTTGGCCGGGCTGCCCGGCACACAGTCTGCACAGAAAAGCCGCTTGCAGGGTTGGCAGTGCCAGCCCGCATCCCGCGACGTGTGGTAGTTGCAGGACTCTGCCATTATCTCTTCCTTGATCGGGTTGTCCTCGGCGCAGTCTAGCGGCGCGACATGCGTCGGCGCAAACCGTCTCATGCGGGAGGCGCGGGGTCCGGGCTGGTAGAATAAATGGCAATACCCCTACACAAACAGGAATTTTGGAGCACCTGGTAATGGCGAAAGCAATGGAAGTTGAACTGGTGGAATCCGCCGCGGCGGCCTGCTGGGGAGAGAAGGCGCTGCTGAGTTTTACCGCCGGCGGCGCGCGGATTCATGTCACCGAGGCCACCGGCACCGCGCAGGTGGCGGCCCAGCGCGCCGCGCGGCGGCTGGATGGCATGGGCGTTCCGGCCGTGAAGCTCTGCGGCGACGGCTGGAGCATCGAGACCCGCTGGGCCTTCTGGGCCGGCTTCTATAACCCCAACCGCGCCAGCAGCCTCGACTGGGGCACCGACAATGAAACCGAACTTGAGGAGCTGCGCGCGCGGCAATCGGCGGCGCAGTGGGTGCGCGCCATCACCAACGGCACCCCCGACGATGTCTCGCCGCGCGTGCTGGCGGAAAGCGCGGCGGAAATGCTGCAGAAGCTCGCCCCGCAGGCGGTCAGCTATCGCATGATCGCCGGCGACGATCTGCTGGCCGAGGGTTTCACCGGTATTCACAATGTCGGGCGCGGCAGTGTGCGCGAACCGGTGATGCTGCAGCTGGACTACAACCCCACCGGCAAGGACGACGCTCCTGTCGATATCTGCCTGGTGGGCAAGGGCATCACCTTTGACTCCGGTGGTTACAGCATCAAGCCGTCGAGCAATATGGTCACCATGAAATCCGATATGGGCGGCGCGGCAATGGTCACCGGCGGTCTCGCGCTGGCGATTGCCCGCGGGCTGCAGAAACGGGTGAAACTCTACCTGTGTTGTGCCGAGAACCTGATTTCCGGTCATGCGTTCAAGCTTGGCGACATTATCAAATACAAAAACGGCGTCACCGTGGAAGTTCTCAACAGCGATGCCGAGGGGCGGCTGGTGCTGGCGGATGGCCTGATCGCCGCCTCGGAGGAAAACCCGCGCTGGATTCTCGATGCCGCCACCCTCACCGGCGCCGCCAAGATGGCGGTGGGGCGGGACTTCAATGCGGTGTTCAGTTTCGAGGATGGGGGCGCACAGCGGGTACTGGACGCAGCCGCCGCCGAATACGAAAAAGCCTGGCGCCTGCCGCTGGAAAAATTCCACCTGGAGCAGATTCCGTCCGGCTTTGCCGATATCGCCAACGTGGGCATCGACGGCAGTGCCGGCGCCTCCACCGCGGCGGCATTCCTCGCGCGCTTTGTGCGCGATACCGGCCGCGACTGGGTGCATATGGACTTGTCCGGTTCCTACCAGCCCGGTGCCAACGACCTGTGGGCCCAGGGCGCCAAGGGGCACGGCCTGCGCACCATCGCGCGTTTTCTGCAGGACAGCTGACAACAGCGCAAGCCCGCTGCGGGCAGCGCCGCGATGGCATGGCCCGGCTTATTCAATGGTTGTGGGACTTTCCCAGCCAACGCCGAGCCAGCCACCCCGGCATGCCTGAGCTAAAAAGCCCTGAGCATGCCGGGCAGCGTTAAAAGCGGCCGCTGTTATTCTCGCTGTCGATAATGAGGTTGGGATCGCGATTGGGGTTGGGGCCGAAGCGATTGGTGGACGCTTCACTGCCGAAAACCATAAAGGCCAGCAGGATCAGATAACCCAGCAGGGGAATCAGGCTCACCAGAATCCACCAGCCGCTGCGCCCGGTATCGTGCAGGCGCCGCACCGTGACCGCCAGGGATGGCAGCAGCACAAACAGCGCATAGATCCCGCCCAGATAGCCAATCCCATACTCCGCACTGTAAAGCCCGGTCACGGTGTCGATGACACTGAGGGCCAGCGCAAACAGCAGATTGAACAGCACGAAAAACCAGTATTCCCGCCGCGGTGCGCGGCCGCGGAAGTTGAAATAGTTTTGCAGGACTTTGAAATACCAGTACATCGCTATTCAGGCTCCGGTTATACCCATCTCAACTGTTGGCAAGCTCAACCCTTATCAGCCTCTACCCTTGTCAAGCTCAACCCATATCAAGTTCAGCTGGGGGTCGCAGAAAACAAACGCACACCCTCCACTTATCCTAGACCAAGTCTGCTGAATTCTGTGCCAGAGGAAGAAGCCTCTATTGTGGTGGCAGAACAGGGGTATGGTGATAAAAAATCAGTGACGTGGCTGCTATTACTCACCGCTATTAGCTAACGCGAGTACTTGCCGCTATCTAGTGGTTAGTAGCGATTAGTGCCGCGAGCGGCAGGTCATTGGTGGCGCTGAGGATGCAAGCATCAACAGGCCTGCCCTGGCGAAGGGGATTGCCCGTGCCGCTTGTGATAAATCTCAGGGCACAAAGGCCAATTGGTCTACAGCCGGGAGTATCCTGCAATTTTTCGATACGACAGCTGCTGTGGCTAATTCAGCGGCGGCGAATTCAGAAGCTGACTCAGAGGCGAATTTTCGAAGTTTATATTTCTACCGACGCTTCGGTGCAGTCACTACCCTTTAGCTTCCTTTAAGTTTGATTTGTAGGCGGCGATAGGCGCTCCTGGGGCTACATGGGCTTTTCAGCGCTGCGGTTGCCGACTACCTATGTGGCTCGCTGGCCTGATGTGAGGAGTATTGGCGTTATGGCGAAGATTTTGTGCGTTCTCTATCCAGACCCGGTCAGCGGTTATCCGCCGCAGTATGCGCGGGATGAAATACCGGTGATCAGTGGCTATGCCGATGGCCAGACGGCGCCAACACCCGAGCCACCGATCGACTTCCGGCCCGGGGAGCTGGTGGGGTGCGTTTCCGGTGAGCTGGGGTTGCGCGCCTATCTGGAAGGGCTCGGCCATGAGCTGATCGTGACCAGCGATAAAGACGGCCCCGACTCGGAATTTGAACGCCTGCTCCCCGAGGCCGAAGTGGTGATTTCGCAACCCTTCTGGCCAGCCTATTTGACCGAAGAGCGCATCGCCAAGGCCGGCAAACTCAAGCTGGCTGTGACTGCCGGTATCGGCTCGGACCATGTGGACCTGGCAGCCGCGGCCAAAGCGGGCATCACCGTGGCGGAAGTTACCGGTTCCAACTGCATCAGTGTTGCAGAGCACGTGGTGATGATGGTGCTGTCACTGGTGCGCAATTACCTCCCCTCCCATGAAACCGCAAAAGAGGGCGGCTGGAATATCGCCGATTGTGTGTCCCGCGCCTACGACGTCGAGGGTATGCACTTCGGCACCATAGGCGCGGGCAGAATCGGCCTCGCCGTATTGCGCCGCCTCAAGCCCTTCGATGTGAAACTGCACTATACCAAGCGCCACCGCCTGGACAGCGCCATCGAAGAGGAGCTGGGGCTGACTTTCCACAAGGATGTTGAGTCGCTGCTGGAAGCAGTCGATATCGTCAACATGCAGTTACCACTCTATCCATCCACGGAGGGCATGCTCGACGACAAAATGTTCGAAAAAATGAAGCGCGGCACCTATGTGATCAACACCGCAAGGGGCAAGCTGGTGGAGCGCGATGCGGTTGTGCGCGCACTGGAATCCGGCCACATCGCCGGTTATGCCGGCGATGTCTGGTACCCGCAACCGGCGCCGCCTGATCACCCCTGGCGCACCATGCCATTCAACGGCATGACCCCTCATATCTCTGGTACCACGCTCTCGGCACAGACCCGTTATGCCGCCGGCACACTGGAGATACTGCAGAGCTACTTCGGCAATGCCCCGATCCGAGAGGAATACCTCATCGTCGCAGGCGGTGAACTCGCCGGTACCGGCGCCCAGTCTTACCGGCTGACCTGAGCCACCGGTTAAAGGGCAATACCTGTGTGCAATGGACGCCATCACCGGGTATTGCCTTGCCCGCGCAGTGAAAATTTTAATCTCTGCAAAGGTGAATGTCGCCAAACGCCAGTGGCTCTATGGTTCATAAAGCCTAAACGTGAATGCCCATCAATTGATGTCCGTGTTACGCGCACATAAACGGTGAAGGTCTTAGAAATGACCGCCGAACTTAGCCGTTTACAGTTTTACGAACACAGCTTTCTCGATTAGAAGGCTGCTGCAGAAATGACAGGGCAGAACACTCGTCTAATCGGTCAGCAATCTTTGGGGTGCTATCTCAGGTATCTAATTCAATGACACATCAATCAAAGATCGAGGCGCACCTGCGCCTGAAGCGCGCCTACGAGCCAGCCACTGAAGATGATGGCTATCGCATTCTTGTTGATCGCCTGTGGCCTCGCGGCGTGAGCAAAGAAAAGGCCGCGCTGGATGAATGGGCAAAAGACCTGGCGCCAAGCGCGGAATTGCGCAAATGGTTTGGGCACGACCCGGAACGCTGGGCTGAATTCCAGCAGCGTTACCGAGAGGAGCTGAGCGAGCATCATGAAGAGCTGGAGCGGATACGGTCACTGGCAAGGAAAGAAACCGTCACGCTGATCTACAGCGCCCATGATGAAGAACATAATGATGCGCTTGTGTTGAGGATGGAGCTGCTTGGAAATTAATTGGCCAATTAATTATTTGTAGTAGTTCAGACTTGATCTGACAGTTACCGGTTTTTCAGAAGGTGCTCTGTCAGGTCAGGTTCAGTTTACGAACTTTTCCATCCAGATTTTTTTGCCATCATCGAGTGTCTGCATCGGTGTACGGCCGCAGCACTTCTTGCCTTGGTGCGTGCGCTCATTATTGTAATACGCCAGCCATTCGTCCAGATCTTCCTGCAGTTCCTCGACTGACCCG